>JAAYHQ010000005.1 GCA_012727425.1 Bacillota bacterium | reverse complement strand
TACCGGTTGACCGGGGAAGCGGCTTCCGAACCCAGTAACGCGGCGGAAAACTTGTTTTTCTCCATCAAGCGGATGGAGTGGAACTACCCCCTCATGGATGAACTTGGGATCAAGCACCAGCTTTTTCCTCCGGTGCTTCCGGCCGGCACACGGTTGGGCGTGGTGCATGAAACGGCCGCGGCACAGACCGGTTTGGCCCCCGGCACGCCCGTCTATATCGGGGGTGCGGATACCCACTGTGCCGTCCTGGGGAGCGGTGGGACCGCTGCGGGGCATTTGGTGATCGTGGCCGGGACTTCTACCCCGGTGATGGCCGTCGTGGATACGCCCCTTATCGACCCCAAGGGGCGGGTGAGAACCGGACCCTACTTATTAAAAGACAAGTGGGTTCTTGACAGCAACGCGCGGCCAACCGGAGTGGTCTACCGGTGGCTGCGGGATACGTTCTACAAAACAGAAGGCGAAGCGCAGGGCGGCAAGGCGGCGGGTGCTTTGTACCGGCTGATGGATGCGGAGGCGCAGACGGCCCCGCCAGGTTGTAACGGCTTAATGGCTTTTCTCGGGCCCTCGATCCTCAACACCAGCGACCTTCGGGATTTTGACGGGGTTTTTATGGGAATTAAGCCCGGTTATGAAAAGGAACTGTGTCACCGGGGGTTGTTTGCCCGGAGTGTCTTGGAGAATATCGCCTTTGCGGTCCGGGGTAATGTGGAGCAACTCGAGGATCTCCTGGGGGAAAAACCAAAGCAGGTTTATTTAACGGGTGGGGCGGCCAAAGCTCCTTTGCTACGGCGGATACTTACGGATCTGCTTAACCGGCCGGTTCATGTCAGCACCTGTCCGGAAGCGACCTCTTTGGGTGCGGCCATTTGCGCGGCGGTCGGCGCCGGAGCCTACCCGGATTTTACCGCGGCGGTCGCCGGCATGGTGGCGGAACCGCTGGTCGAAGAGCCCGATCCCGGGATGAGTCGGTGTTATGAACGGTTTTACCAGCGCTGGTTAAAAGTCTACCAGCATCTGACCGCGCATTACCGGCTGTTTACGTCCGGACCGGAGGAAGACAATGGGACGAAAAAATGAGAAAGCAAAGAAAGGGAGAGATTGAACATGACAGTAAATGAGAAAAACGCCCAGATCCAGGAGTTGGCACAGCAGATTATTGATTACGGGGTAAAAATGCTCAAGGCGGGGTATGTCACCGGGACCGGTGGGAACATCAGCGTGCGCGTCCCCGGCGAGGAAGCCTATCTCATTTCCCCCAGCGGTATGCCTTACGAAGAGCTTACCGTGGATGATATTGTGATGATCAACTTCGCTGGCGAGATTATTGCCGGCAAACGGAAACCTTCCGTCGAGCAGAATATGCACCGGCTTATTCTTAAGAACCGACCGGAGTTTAACGCGGTGATCCACACCCACTCCTGTTATGCGGCGGCTTACTCTTCTTTGCACCGGCCGCTCCCGGTCTTCCTCGATGTGATGCATTGTGTCTTCGGCGGGGCGGTTCCCTGCAGTGAATACGCACGGATCGGCACGATGGAGCTGGCGCAGAATGTGGAAAAAGCGATGCGCGGAACCAACGTGGTGCTGATTGCCAACCATGGTTGTATTGGGGCCGGCAAAGACCTGGCGGAAGCCTATGGCAATGTGGAATTGCTGGAAGAATGCTGTAAAGCTTATTTTGCCGCCTGCAGCGCCGGGGTACCACTTTGCATCAGCGACGATGACATCCGGGAATCCATTGCCGATCTTTCCAAAAGATACGGACAGTAAGGGGACTTGCGGTTGCCGTAGGTGTTCTGCGTGACGTAGTGACGGTCTGACGGGAGGGAGAAAAAATGATCAGGAAATCCCTGCATGAAATAGCGCTGGCGAGTAAAAAGGCGTTGTTGATCGGGATTGGTGGCGGCGGCGACATTATTCAGACCATTCCGATCCGGAATTATCTGCAGCTTCTGGGGGTTGAAGAAATCTATCTGGCCGGGGTTGCCGGTGAGTGGTGGCCCTTTGACACCTCCTCACCCAGTGAATATATTTGGGCGCCGACCGTTTATGCGGTGGAGGACTTAACCGACGCCCAACCGGTTACGGACGGAGTAGCGAAGGTAAACCCGGAGACCAAATATCACGGGCGCAGTATCGCGGAGGCCAAGATCGCCCAGGCCCTGGGGGAAGAGACCTATGTTTTCAGCGTCCACCGGGGCGTTCAGGGCTTGCTCAAGAGCTTGCGCGGTTTTATCGCCATGACCGGTGTCGACCTGGTGGTGGGGATGGACGTCGGTTCCGACTCCTTGTACAGCGGCGAGGATGAGATCCACCAGCCGAAAACACCTTTAGTGGACTTTATCGTTCTTTCCGCCCTGACACAGTTGGAGGTTGATACCGTCTACGGCCTGGCGGGGCTGGGTTGTGACGGGGAGATGGAGATCGTCGATGTGGAGAGAAATGTCAGTAAAATTATGCAGGCCGGAGGGTTCATTGGCGCGTACGGCCTCACCCAACAGGATGTTCTGGATATGGAAAAGGCCTGTGCTTTGTTTGCCGATCCGGTGGAGCGGTTCCCCTGTCTGGCGGCAAAGGGCGATTTTGGGTACAAAAATATGAAATTGATGGATATTTGGGGGGCTACCGTAAAGTTGATGCCGATCACCGCGGTAACTTTGTTCTTTGACCCGGGGGTGGTGGTGGAGGCCTGTGCCCGGTATGCGGCGAAGATCGCCCATACCAACAGCCTGGAAGAGGCGGAGGAGATCTTTTTGTCTCTGGAGGTCGTACCGGAGACCAGGTTGCCGCGGTCGGTGGAGTTTTTGCCGCGGAAAGGGTAACACCGCAGAAGATGCGGGTGGAAGGGAGGAATGTTCGTGACTGGTCAAGGCCCCATCGATCTGCTTCTGAAGGATTTGGCCATCATTACAATGGATCCGCAGCGGACCTTTATCAAAAAGGGTTCCATCGCCATCGACCACGGTGTAATCATTGACATCGGTCCGGACCTGAATTACCAGGCGAAAAAGACCATCCGTGTCGAGCAAGGAGTGGCGTTACCGGGACTGATCAACTGTCATATGCACGGAACCCTGACCCGGGGGATCTGTGAAGATTTAAGATTGATGGAGTGGCTGGAAACAATCTGTTTCCCTCTGGATGCCCAATATACGCCGGAGATCATCGAAGTGGCCGAAGCGCTGAACCAGTTGGAGATGATCATGTCCGGGACCACGACCTTTGTGGATATCTACCGCCACATGCATGCCACGGCGAAGGTCCTGGAAAAGTCGGGTTTGCGCGGTTTTCTGACGCCGCAGGTCATCGATGTACCGGAGGGCGTCGGCGAGACCTTTGAAGGGAATGTCCAGCTCTATTATGAGTGGCATGGTAAGGGCAACGGCCGGATCAATATTTGGATGGGGATCCATGCGCCTTATTCCGCTTTACCGGAGACCTATCTCAAGGCGAAGGAGTTTGCGGATAGCCATGGGATCGGGATCCATACCCATTTATGTGAGACCCGGGACGAAGTAGAAAAATGCCGTCAGGAGCACAAGCAAACCCCCGTAGAATATCTGCACAGCCTGGGGGTGTTGGGTGGGAAGTTTCTTGCTGCCCATTGCGTCCATCTTACCGAAACCGACATGGCGATTTTGGCGGAAAGCGGGGTGACGGCTGTCTACAATCCCATCAGTAATATGAAATTGGCCTCGGGTGTGGCTCCGGTGGTCAAAATGCGGGAGCGGGGAATCAAGGTGGTGTTGGGCACCGATTCCAACCTCAGCAACAATAACATTGACCTGTTGAAAGAGATGCAGGTCGCCGGGGCCTTGCAAAAACTGGCGCAGATGGACGCCTCAGTCTTAAAGAGCGAAGAGATTTTGGCGATGGCGACGATCCTGCCCGCACAGGCGCTGGGGATCGATCACGAAGTGGGCTCAATCGAGAAGGGCAAGAAAGCCGATATCATCATTCTTGACTTTGACCGCCCGCATCTCTGGCCTTATATGTGCAACGACCGGATTAACAACCTGATCGCCCATATCGTTTATTCCGCTTCCGGTGCTGATGTCCACAGCACGATTGTCGACGGCAAGGTGCTGATGGAGAACAGAGAGGTTAAGACCTTGGACCGGCAACATATTTACCAACAAGCCCAGGAGATGCTGGAATGTCTCTGCCGGGGCGCGGGGTTGATTTAAGCAGAGCCGGATTGATCTTTGATTGAGGTGAAATGTACAGTGCAAATTGGGGGAAAGACGGTTACGGTCAAAAAAACCCTTGTCTTTTTGGCCGGTATGAGCTGCGTGGCCATGGGGATGACCCTGTATGTTCACGCTGGCAGCGGCGCGGAGCCCTGGTCCCTGTTTTATGCGGGAGTGAGCATGGCTTCCGGCCTTCCACTGGGTACCGTGGTGCAACTGACCGGTGTGGTGATGGTGGCCACGGTCTGCTTGGCGGAGCGGGTCTTACCGGGTCCGGGCACCGTCGGATCTTTCGTGGTAATTGGTTTTTTCTCCAATCTCTTTGCGAAACTCGATTTTTCCTGGCTGGGGACCGGGCTCTGGTGGGAAGTGCTGGCTTGGGCGGCGGCAACGCTCTTGCTCTCTCTTGGCTTGGGTGTATACGTCACGGCGGATTTGGGCGAAGGCAGTATTGAATTGGTTCAGTTCTTTTTGGTGCGGAAGCTGAAACGGAATCCGGTTACCGTAAGGATTATTATGGATGGGACCGCATCATTGGTCGGTTTCTTCCTGGGCGGGCCGTTGGGTGTTGGGACGGTATGCTCCGCACTTTGTATCGGACCGTTGCTGGATTTCTTCTCCAGGCTGAGCAGGAGATACATCTTTAACGAGCGTTAAGCGAAAAGGAGGAAAAGAATGAACTACGAGATTTTGATTCCGGAAAGAACCATCTGCCGACCTGGAGCGCTGCGGGAGATCGGCACCATCATGGCGCAGGACCGGGCGGGCCAACGGTTTTCCGGCAAGGTTTTCATTATCAGCAGCAGTTTTCTGACGGTTTATGTCGAACGGGCGGCGGCCAGCCTGACCGCGGCCGGATACACCACAAAAGTCGGGAGTTATGTTGATATCGAGCCGGAAGTGGCGACGATTGATGATTTGACGGCGGAAGCCCGGGAATTTGGGGCCGGGATTGTGGTCGGGATTGGCGGCGGCAGCGTGCTGGATACCGCCAAAGCAGTGGCTTTGATGTTGGGGAATGAGGGGTCGGTCCGGAAGTTCCTCATGGATGAACGGGCTTTCGGTATGTTTGAAAAAAGAGGGGTTTACTGTGTCTGCGTGCCCACCACCGCCGGGACCGGCTCGGAAGCAACACCCTGCTCAGTGATTAAGAACCTGGAGGCAAAGGTCAAACCGAATATGCTGCACCAGTTTCTCCTGGCCGACTTGGCGCTGCTCGACCCCGAACTGCTGCTCACCCTGCCCAAGCCACTGGTGGCCTCGACTGGGTTTGATGCCCTGACCCACGCCGTGGAGTCTTATGTGTCCGTGTGGTCAAACCCGATCACCAGAATGTACAGCACAATGGCGATCAAGCTGATCAGCGGTAATTTAGAGAAATTTGTTACTTCCGACGATCTGGAGGCAGCCGGTGCCTTGCTGGCCGGAAGTAACCTGGCCGGTACCGCCATGAATGCCGCCACGGGCATGGCCCACGGTATTGGACAGGCGGTCGGTGCGGTCTACGGTATTGCCCATGGCGATGCGATGGCGGTCTTTTTACCGGTCTCCATGGAATTGAACCTGGATTATGCCGAAAAGGCCTATGCCGAGGTGGCGACGGCGCTGGGGGTTGCAGCAGCCGGCCGGCCGGACCGGGAAGTTGCGCGCCAGGGGATTGCCGAAGTCCGGCGACTGGCCGCGGCTGTCGGTGTCAAGCAGAGCCTGCGTGAACTCGGGGTGACTTCGGAGGAGCGCTTCCCGGAGGTACTCCAGAGCGTCCGTGACACGATTAAGGAGCCCTATTGCAACCCCCGTCCGCTCAGTGACGAACTGGTGATGACCGCCTTGCGGAAGGCTTTGGGATAAATAAACAAAAGGAAAAAGGGCGTGCAGGCCAAAGGAGTGTAATGTGAAGAAGGGGAGAACACAAATGAAGATTGCACTGGGCGCCGATTACTATGCCGGGTTGACGATGAAGGGGATTCTCCACCAGTATTTGCAGGAAAAAGGGTATACAGTGGTGGACTGCGGGGCCCGTCCCGACCAGCCGGTGGATTACCCACAGATTGCGGTCGCGGTGGCCAAGGCTGTCCGGAGCGGAGAATGTGAAAAGGGGATTCTGATCTGCGGGACTGGAATCGGGATCGGGATTGCCGCCAACAAGATCCCCGGGATCATTGCCGCCCACTGTACCGACACCTATTCCGCCCGGATGGCGGCGGAGCATAACAACGCCAACATCATCACTTTGGGGGAACGGATTACCGGGATCGAAATTGCCAAAGAAATCGTGGAGACCTGGTTAAACAGTGAATTCATCGGTGGACCACACCAGGCTTGTCTCGAACAGATCATTGAAAAAGAGATCGTTTTTCCCCTGGAAAACTTGGGGATTCCGCGGGAAGAGATCAAAGAGCGGCTGGAAAGGGCGCTCCGCCTGGTCCATCTGGAGCAGTACAGGAACCGGCACCCGTACTACTTGTCCGGCGGGCAAAGGCAGCGGGTGGTGCTGGCCACCGCCCTGGCAATGAACCCGGATATTCTCATTCTTGACGAGGCGACCTCGGAGATTGACCCCCTGGGGGCCGAGGAAATAATGGCCGTGGCGCGGGAACTGAACGAAATGGGCAAGACCATTATCATGATTGAGCACAACATGGAAGAGATGGCTTTACATGCCGACCGGATTATTGTCTTGGAGGACGGGGTCAAGTTGGCCGAAGGGCCGGCCAAGCAAATTTTGGCCGACAAAGAGATGACCGCAAAGCTGGATTTGTATCCGCCGGAAGTAACGCAACTGGCATTGGCTCTGCTTAAAAAAGGAATTGAACTTGATGATATCCCAGTGGAATTAACAGAGGCCGAAGCGAAAGTTTCCGATCTGGCCCATTACATAGGTTACGTTTTCCAAAATCCGGAACACCAGATCTTCGCGGAAACGGTCGAGGAAGAGGTGGCTTTTGGCCCCAAAAACCTGGGCTTTCCGCCGGAAAAAATCAAAGCAATGGTCGATCGCTCCCTGGAGTGCCTTGGTCTGGCGCATCACCGCGAGACTCCCCCCTTTATGCTCGGACGGGGCGAAAAACAACGGCTGGCGGTGGCTTCCATCCTCTCCATGGACCCGAAGGTGTTGATTATCGATGAACCCACCACCGGGCTGGACTGGCGTGAATGCGTGCAAGTGATGGAACTGGTGAAAGAGCTAAACGAAAGAGGACACACCATCATCATGACCACTCATAATATGAGTATTGTTTCGCTTCACGCCAAACGGGTGGTGGTCTTACGGTTGGGTGAGAAGATCCTCGATGGGCCTACGGAGGAAGTCTTTCGTGAGACTGAAATGCTCAAGACGGCTTTTATCAAAGCCCCGCAGATTTTCCGGCTGATGTCAAAGTTTCCCGAGATCAAACTGGAAAACTATGATGTCAATCACGTCGCTGAAGCAATTTACAACCATATAAAGGGGGGTAACTAGCATGGCATCGGTCATTCAAATGATGGAGACGGCAAAGACGGTTTCACCGATTCATAAGTTGAATCCTCTGGCCAAGGCCCTTTGGCTGCTGTGTATAATCATCATCCCGATTATTACGTTCAATCCGTTTGTTACTTTACCGATTATTGCCGCCATTTGGCTCCTGGCCATCCCGGCCAAGATCAGGAAGCCGTTTTACGCCAATTTGTTGAAGACCTATCCGGTTCTAATTGGTTTTATCGTGATCATCTGGCCCTTTTTCTACAAAGAGGGCACGCATCTGCTGGTCAATTTGGGTGTTGTCCGGATTACCCTGGAGGGCATCTATTTTGCCCTGGCCCAGGGGTTAAGGATTGCGGTGGCCGTGACCGGATGCCTCTTCTTCATTATGGTCACCGACATCATGGATCTGGCTTCGGCCTTGGGCGCGATGTTACAGCGGCGGTTAAAAATTTCCTACACGATTCCGTTGATGCTCGTTAGTTCGTTTAAATTTTTACCGGAGTTCATGACCAGTTTTGATGCGATCCGGCAGGCCTTTTTGACCCGCGGCTTTGAGCTGGACAAGGGGGGGCTGGGTGAAAGGATTAAGAAGTTTGTTCCGCTCTTTATTCCGCTCATTGACACCACCATTAATAAAGCCCAACATATTTCCACGGCGATGCAGTTGAAAGCTTTCGGGATCAAGAAAGAACGGGTCTTTTTTGTCGAGTACAAAGTGAGGCTGGCCGATTATCTCTTTGTCTTGGTGGGGATCTTGATTGTGGCCTTTGCCATCTGGGGCGATGCCGTTCTGCTTGGCGGCTTTAATCTTTAGATCTTAAATCTTAATCTTTAATCGATAAATCTTAAATGTTTGCTAATTATTGCGAAAGGAATACTACTCCGCAAAAAAAAAGAAGGGGTGCTGTTATGCGATTCAAACCAACTCAGATCGCCCTTGTGATCATCGGCGCGGTTCTCTACGGGCTGGCTTGTTTTGCGACCATGGGAATTGCCATCGGGTTTATTACGCTCCGACCGGCGGCATTTATCGCTTGTGCCTGGGGAATTCTCTTTGGCCCCTGGGTTGGCGGGCTGGCGGCAGCGATCGGAAATACTTTTATTTCCGACGTGCTTTCCGGCTGGTTTGGAATTGGTGGGGTCGGTGGCTTTGTAGGTAATTTTATGATGGGCTTTTTACCTGCCTTACTCGTTAAAAATGTACGGAGTTGGAAACAGATCTCCCTCTGGTCCGGATTCTCCGCAGTGGTGTGTGCCTTTTTCATTGCGGGTTGGATGTCGTTGATGAAATTTGCTCCCTTTTGGGTCTTGTTTGCCACGGTGTGTGCCAGTAACATTCCGGTGAACGTGATCTGTACACCGATCGCGGTCAAATATCTCATTGGCAGGGTACAAAAGAGAGGACTATACTGGCGGGAAGCAGAGACCTAATTGTCGTAACTACGTTGTTGTTATGGAGGAAAAAGTGATCACCTTTTAGTTCACCGGCGCACGAGATGCGCGCGAAAGGTTTCGGGGTAGTATTCCGCACCGCAATAGAACGAGGCCGGTGCGGAGGACGGGTCGCTTGCGGACGACCCGCTCTCCGGGCGGACTCTTCCTTTGTTACCAGTTGTTTGCCTTTGTAAATTAGTATTTGCGGTTTTCAAACAGGGTTAACAGCAACGGGAGCCTGGATGAAGACTGAGTTTGGCGGCCGGCGGTGCAAAGGCGGCCGCTTTAACCAAGGAGGTTTTAGCATGTATAATCCGGACTGCGCGATTTTAGGCGGGGATCCGTTTAGTGATATTTTTCGGGGCTTGTATGACCCCAAATGTTTTTGGCGGTTGACCGACCCGGATTATTGTCTTGCCGTGATGCAGGGCGCTTACGACGGCGGTTGCCGGGCCTTTGACTATTCCTTCCCGGCAGTGCAGGAGATTTTTCTCCGCTTACAGGATCGGGTGGATGAGGAGATTACAGGCTATGGGAATCCCACCTATCTGCAGGGTGTGAAACTTGACGGCCGGCCGCTGCAATACTGCCGTGACCGGGTGCTCAAGACGATCGTGGAAGATTTCTTCGAACCACGCCTGGCCCGGATGATCAAAGATGATCTGAGACACAACGCCTGTATGGTCTTTGGTTATGACGAAGCCGCAGAGAAATTAGGGGATAAGGAGATCAAAGGGCTCTACCTTGACGAAGCGGCTTTTACCAAAAGATTGCGGGAACTTGACGCCTGTAAGTATGTGATGATCGGCGGTACGGATGCGGATTGGCTTTTCTCTCTGCAAAGACCGGATCTTATTCAGGAGATGGCCGCGCTTGTCCGGGCCAACGGTAAAATTCCCTTGTTAATTTGCCACTATGCCTCCACGGTGCTGCCGGAAGCGGAACGAATAAAGCTGGATGTGGAAGGGTATTTTGTTCCAATCAACAAGCAATGGTCCTGGTTCTCCAAAGAAGAGACGGTCGAGGCGATTAAGGTCTGCACCAAGCCGGTTATCGCGTTTATGGCTTTTGCTTCTGGCGGCCTCAAGCAAGATCTCCCCGGGGCCCTGGCTTACCTGAAAAACGAGGCCGGAGTCAGCGGGGTGCTGTACGGGACCAGTAAACCGGAGAATGCCCGGAAAACGGCGGAATTGATTATCGAAATGTATAAAGGCTAGTTTTGGCCTGTAGAGGTTCACACCGGTGGCCCCGCCTTCGCTCCTCCTTTATATGGTCGGAATGAACTAGTAATTACGGTTGGCACGTTGAAAGGGTAATACTTGACAACCGGCGGGTAATTTGGTAATCTAAATGCGATTTTATCCAAAACGGAAAAGGCGAGGAACGGGACAACACCGGCCGGACCGGTGGCGACAGAGAGCTGTTGGTTGGTGCGAAACAGTGCGCCGCGGCGCGGTGGACTCCCCCGGGAGCAGTCATCCGAACGTCCGGTTGCCCCGGCAAGACCGGGCCAGTAGGCATGAACGGGTTTCTCACCGTTACCAGGAGAGGACATTCACCCTTAAAGTTTATTACTTTAAGGGTCGATGGGGCTGAGGTGGGTATTTTCATACCAAAAAGAGTGGTACCGCGGAAGTTAAACTTTCGTCTCTTGCTGTGCGGCAAGGACGAAAGTTTTTTTATTTTTGAGGAGGAGATGGGGAATGAAGCTTGCCTTTTCGACTTTGGGCTGTCCTGATTTTGGGTGGACGGATATTTACTCAATGGCCAAGGATTTTGGCTTTGACGGGATTGAGATCCGGGGTTTGGGGAAGGAGATCTTTGCCGTCAAGGCGCCGCCTTTTACCGAAAGCCAGCTTCCGGCGACGGTTGCGCTTTTGGCCCGGCTGGATCTGGAGATCCCCTGTCTTTCTTCGGGTTGTTGTTTGAAATACCCGGAGCGGGAGGAGGCCAATTACCAGGAGATCGTGGAGTATATCACGCTCGCCGGCAAGCTGGGGACGCCCTATGTCCGGATCCTGGCGGACCAGGAACCCCAAGCGGGGGATGAGGTGGACGATACGGTTGTTTTAAAAGCCCTTAACCGTCTCATTCCCGTGGCCGAGGCCAAAGGGGTGACCCTTCTGGTCGAGACGAACGGAGTTTACGCCGATACCAGCCGGTTGCGTAACCTTTTGGACCAGGTCGGGAGCGATGCGGTGGCCGCCTTGTGGGATCTGCACCATCCTTACCGCTTTGCCGGTGAAAAGCCGGAGACTACCGTCCAAAACCTGGGTGCTTATATCAAATACGTGCACATCAAGGACTCGGTGGTCGAAGACGGGGTGGTCAAGTATAAAATGATGGGCGAGGGCGACCTGCCCATTGACGGGATGATGCAGGCCTTACGCTCGATTAACTATGAGGGTTATGTCACTCTGGAGTGGGTGAAACGTTGGGCCCCGGAGCTGAATGACGCTGGGGTGGTCTTTCCCCATTATGCCAACTTCATGCAGCGTTACCTGCAGAAGAAGGCGGTGCGTGGCCGGCTCTTTGAGAACCGGACAAAGACCGGCAAGTACGTTTGGGAGAAGGACACGCTCATTGATCTGACCTTTCCCCAGGTGTTGGACCGGATGGTGGAGGAGTTTCCCCACCAGTACGCTTTCCGTTATACGACCCTGGATTACACCCGGACCTACGCCGAATTCCGGGAGGATGTGGACACCTTTGCCCGGGCCCTCATTGCTTTGGGGGTGAAGCCCGGCGACCATGTGGCGATCTGGGCGACCAATGTTCCCCAGTGGTTCATCACTTTTTGGGCCACCACCAAAATCGGGGCGGTCTTGGTGACGGTCAATACCGCCTATAAGATCCATGAAGTTGAATATCTGCTCCGCCAGTCGGATACCCACACTTTGGTCATGATCGACGGTTATAAGGACTCGGATTATGTGGCGATCATGAAAGAACTCTGTCCGGAACTGGAAACCACCGAGCCGGGCCGGCCGTTGTTTGCCAAGCGTTTACCCTTTCTGCGGAACATCATCACCATCGACTCCAAACAACCGGGCTGTCTGACGTGGGAGGAAGCCCTCGCCCTGGCGGAGCGGGTGCCCCGTGCGGAGGTGGAACGGCGGGCCCTGGCCGTCGGACGGCATGATGTCTGCAACATCCAGTACACCTCGGGGACGACCGGTTTCCCCAAGGGGGTCATGCTGACCCACTATAATGTGGTGAACAACGGAAAATGCATCGGCGATTGCATGGATCTGTCCACCGCCGACCGGGTGCTTCTTCATGTCCCGATGTTCCACTGTTTTGGGATGGTGCTGGCGATGACGGCGGCGATGACGCACGGGGCGACGTTGGTTCCCTTGCCCTATTTCTCCCCCAAGCAGTCCCTGGCGGCGATCAACCAGGAGAAGATCACCTGTTGCCACGGGGTGCCCACCATGTTCATTGCCATGCTCGGGCACGAGGATTTTGCCAAGACCGACTTCTCGCATATGCGCACCGGGATCATGGCGGGGAGTCCTTGCCCGGTCAAGGTGATGCAGGACGTGATCGAGAAGATGAATATGCGGGAGATCACCATTGTGTACGGGCAGACCGAGGCGTCACCCGGGTGTACGCAGAGCCGGGTTGATGACCCGCTTGAACTGCGGGTGAACACGGTCGGCCGCCCCCTGCCCGGGGTGGAATGCAAGATCGTTGACCCGCAAACTGGAGCCGAACTCCCCGACGGGGTAGAAGGCGAATTTGTCGTCCGCGGTTATAACGTGATGAAAGGTTATTACAAGATGCCGGAGGCGACCGCCGCGGTGATCGATGAAGACGGTTGGGTGCATACGGGGGATCTGGCCCGCCGGGACGCCAACGGGTATTTCCAGATTACCGGCCGGATCAAGGATATGATCATTCGGGGCGGGGAGAACATTTACCCGAAGGAGATCGAAGACTTCATTTACACTCACCCGAAGGTCAAGGATGTGCAAGTGATTGGTGTTCCCGACAAGGATTACGGAGAGGAGATTATGGCCTGCGTGATCCTGAAAGATGGGATGGAGATGACCGCCGACGAACTTAAAGCGTATGTCCGTTCCCATCTGGCCAAACATAAAACCCCGCGGTATGTTGAGTTTGTTACCGAGTTTCCGATGAACGCGGCCGGTAAGATTCTCAAGTATAAGCTGCGGGAGCAGGCCGCCGAGCGTCTGGGCCTTGGGGAAAAAGGCTGAAATTAACAGCATTTTTGCAATAAATTACCAAAAATTCTTCCGGGGATTGGCAGGTTTTTTAAAGATTATGGCAAATTGTTAACCATGGCCTTCCAGAAAGGCCGGGTAAACTAACTGGTGTTCTTTTCCAAGGGATGAATGGAGGTTCGACGCATGAAAAAAGCCGGTTTAATAATTATGATCGCGGTCGGTCTGCTCTTGCTGCCTACGGTTTGCCTTGGGGGCACGAAGTGGCAGGCCCTGAAGACCGAATCCTTCACCGTTTTTTACCCCTCCGGCTTGGAGGAGGTTGCCCGGGAGGTCCTGCTGACCCTCGAGTTTTACCGGCCGGAAGTTGAGAAGATCACCGGCAATCGCCATCAGCACCTGCCGATTGTCATCGATGACTTTGGGATTGCCCCAAACGGTCTGGCCCAACCCATCTTCCGTTATATCCATCTTTTTTGGTACCCGCCAAAGGCGGGGATGCTTGGGACCGTAGAGGACTGGAATACCTTTGTGGCAATCCATGAGTACACCCATATTCTCCAGATGACCAATGTCAGCGACCAAGCGGAGCTTATGTGTACCCTTTTTGGGAATATCTATTCCCCGAACATTGCAGTCCCCGACTGGGCGCTGGAAGGGATTACGGTTTACAGTGAGTCCCGGCTCTTCAACTACCAAGGGCGGCTTAACGACGGAAAATACGACGCTTATATCGGGGCCCGGGTGGCGGAGAACCGCTTCCCTTCCATTGCCGATGGCACCTACATGCCCTATGAGTTTGATTTAGAAGGACACTACACCTATGGCGCCGTCTTCTTTAACTACCTGGCCCAAACGTATGGCGAGGAGAAGTTGGCCGAGTTCTTCACGGTTCATGGTTATTCATCGGAGCCGTTGGACCAAAGTGCGCGCATGGTTTTCGGCAAATCTTTCCCCGCGTTATGGGAGGAGTGGAAAACTTACGAGACCAAACGGTTTAAGGATTTTGCCATCGACGGGGAACGGGTTACCTTTAACGGGTGGTCCGTGGCCAACCCGGTCGTGGCCGACGGTGCCGGGGGCGAACGGATGCTCTATTACAAACGGGAGATACCGACCAAGACTGGACCGGACCGGAATTATTTCCGCGCGGAGATCGTTGCCCGGAATCTTGCCACCCAGGAGGAGAAGGTGGTTGTCACCACCACGACCACTTTCAATCTCCCCATCAAAGTGCGCGAGCACAAACTGTATTACGGGGTGGATGAGCTTAAATCCGGGTATGACAATGCCCTCAATTACAGTTACGGGATCTTTGCTAAACTTCGGGAGAAGGATTTACGGTCCGGAAGGGACCGGCTGGTGTTGGCCGGCGATCTCCGGGCCTACGAAGTGCTCCCGGACGGCAGTATTTTGTACGCCACTGCCTTGAAGAGTAGTTTCGGTTCCCGGATTTACCTTTATCATCCGGAGGCGGGGAGTAAACTCCTTTACGAAGTGCCCTATTTGATTGATGAAATGGCGGCCGATGACGGGCGGATTGTCTTTTCCGCCCGGAAAAACGGGGAGAATAACAACCTTTATCTTTTCACCCTGGAGACCGGGGAGTTCACCCCCCTGGTGACCACGCCGTATGGGGAGTACGGAATTGCTTTGACGGGGGATCGGCTGTTTTTCCATGCCAATTATGAACAGGTCTACGGGATCTACTGTTATGAGCTTTCCACCGGCCATGTTTATAAGCTGACGATGGGGAATTATGCCACCGAACCGGCTTATGATGCCGCGCGCGACGACTTATACTTTGTTGGCCTCCACGCGGACGGGTTTGATCTCTACCGGGAAAAAGCGACTTTTTCCCCGTTTGTGCTTCCGGCGGCCGCGCCGGAAAAATGGCCGCACCGGGCGGAAAACCGAGTAGCGGTGGAGATCAAGCGCGGAAGCTACTGGGATAATATAAAGACTTTAACCCCGAAGGTACTGATCCCCGTCATTGACTTCCCCGATTATGATTTTGATCATTATGTTGCCGGGGTGGCTATTCTCGGGAGTGATGCCATCGGCCATTTCCCCACCTATCTGGTGAGTTTGTTATATAATTCGGAGGTTGACCGCTGGGGAACCCAGTCCTTGCTAAGCTTCAACCTTTTCGCGCCGCTCCTCGTCAGCCTCGGTTATGATTCTTTCCATGACCGGCCCGTGTATCTGGACCTGACTTATCCCTTATACAACCGCTTGTCACCCGGACTTTCCCATATTACGGTTGGTCTGGCCTGTTACTACGAAGAGAATTTAGGGAAAGAATTGATTCCCTACACCTCTTTTGGCTTCAGCTACCCCAAGACCAAACTGAAATTCCAATTGAAGGTGCCGGTGGAAGATCTGGAGCCGAATGGGGACAAGCAACGCATCGGCTATTATGGCGGGATGGAAGCCAACCGGCTGTTGGGCAAGGGCGACCTCACTTTAAAAGTGCAAGGCTTTAGTGACCCCGAGAATAAAGATGATGTTTTCCCGCGGATCCGCGGTTATAAGGATGGTTTGCCGGCCAAGGAAGGCGGGGTCGCGACGCTGGAGTACACCCACCGGCTCTTGCGGTTAAGGACCGGAAGCTGGGATTTGAATTTCTATCTGGAGGATCTGTACACCTCGCTCTTTGTGGACGCGGCGGTTCCGGATGAAGGCGAGTACCAGCTGGCCTATGGGCTGGAATTGTATCAGGAGCTCCAACTCGATTACGGGATTAACGGCATGCGGCTCAATCCGGGCGTCAGTTTCGGCTTCAACCGTGACGGGGAGAGCTTCGTCAATTTCATGCTCAAAGGGTTGCTGACGTTTTAAAACCGGCGGCAAGCTTTACGGGTAAAGAAGGAGGGAAAAGTTCCCTCCTTCTTTTTTAGTGTGGTGGCTTGACATCCAGGGGCCAAGGTTTATAATATAACTAGAAACCCGAACATATGTTCGTAAAGGAAGGGCACGACACCATGAGCATCCGACTTTTTTATCCCGACCCAGGTTCGGGGCTGGCTTTACCGGCTGTCGGTCACATCTCGGCCGGTTTTCCGTCTCCGGCCGACGATTATCTGGAGGCGGTCCTTGATCTGAATGACTTGTTGATTAAGAACCCCAGTGCCACTTTTTACGGGACGGTGAAGGGCAATTCCATGCAGGACGCGGGGGTGGAGGACGGGGATCTGTTGGTGATCGATAAAGCAGTTCCCTACCGCCCTAATGCACTGGCCATCTGTTACCTGGACGGGGAATTTACTTTAAAGCGCCTACGGAAAGAGGGGGAGCATCTGTACTTGATGCCGGCCAACCCGCGTTACCAACCAATCCGGGTGCGCGAAGGGAGCGATTTTGCCGTGTGGGGCATCGTGACCTACATCATAAAGAAGGTTTACTGATGTTTGCCCTGGTGGACTGCAACAATTTTTATGTCTCGTGCGAGCGGGTCTTCCGGCCCGATCTTAATGGCCGGCCGGTAGTGGTCCTTAGTAATAACGATGGTTGTATTATCTCCCGTTCCGAGGAGGCGAAGCAGCTCGGGATCAAAATGGGGGAGCCGGCGTTTAAAATCGCCGCTTTTCTCGACCGCCACCAAGTGGCGGTCTTCTCCTCCAATTATGTGCTCTACGGGGATTTGTCCCACCGGGTCATGCGGACGCTGGGCCAGTTCACACCGGAGCTGGAGGTGTACTCCATTGACGAAGCTTTTTTAAACTTGGCCGGTTTGTCCGTGGACTGGGTGGAGTATGCCTGGAGTATCCGGCAGACGGTCCGGCGCCACATCGGCATCCCGGTCAGTATCGGGGTGGCCCCCACCAAAGTGCTGGCGAAAGTGGCTAATTACCTGGCCAAAAAAGACCCGGCGCAAGCGGGGGTTTGTGTTTTGGACCAGCCCGGGAAGATTACGGCTGCCTTGAAAGAGTTCGACGTCGGGGAAGTCTGGGGGATTGGACGGCAGTATACGAAGTTACTCCACGCCAGTGGGGTTTATACGGCTTGGGATTTTCTACAATTGGATGATGCCTGGGTCCGTAAGAATATGACCGTGGTCGGTCTGCGTATCAAAAAAGAACTGGCCGGAATCGCCTGCTTGGAAATGGAACTGCTCCCGCCGCCAAAGAAAGCAATCTGTACCTCCCGTTCTTTCGGGGAGGACCAAACCGAATTGGCCCCGATTACTGAGGCGGTGGCCACTTACGCGGCCCGGTGCGCGGAGAAACTACGGCGGCAACGCTCCTGTGCCGGGATGATGATGGTTTTTCTCCATACCAACCGTTTTAAACAGCATGAACCCCAATACGCCCGGAATCTGGTCTGTAAATTACCGGTCCCGACCAACAGCACCATCGAGCTTATCCGTTATGCCACCGCTGCACTCCGGATGATTTACCGCAAAGGGTACCGCTACAAAAAGGCCGGGGTGATCGTGATGGCGATCGAACCGGAGGAACGGATCCAGGGGGCACTCTTCGACCGGATGGACCGGGCGAAACATGCGGCGGTGATGCGGTCGCTCGATGCGATCAACGCGAAGTACGGACGGGATACGATCAAGGTAGCGAGTCAGGGGTTGGGGGGGAAGTGGCGGCTGCGGCAGGAGCGGTTGTCACCTTGCTATACCACCCGCTGGTCGGATATTATAAAGGTAGCCGCGCACGCCGGCGCGTGTGCGCACAACGAAATGATCAAAATCAAAAAGCCCCAATAGGAAATGAGGGTGGAGAACATGTGCTTTTTTTACGCATTGAGCGTGACGGCCCAAAATCTGGAGCACCGGTACCAGGCAAAGACGGGATTTGATTGGGAGTTGGGCGGAGAGCCGTGGACCCCTAAGTATTATGTGGCCGGGTTCGAGTTTCCGAAGATGCCGGTGCTCACCAACGAACAGCCCGACCGGTTTCAGGCCTTCACGTGGGGGCTGATCCCGTTCTGGGTCAAAACGCCGGAACAAGCCGCCCGGATCCGGAGTCAAACCTTGAACGCCCGGGCGGAGACGGTTTTGGAGAAACCCTCTTTCCGCCAGGCCATCCGGCGGCGCCGCTGCCTGGTGCCGGCGAACGGTTTTTACGAATGGCGGGCTTTTCGGGGCCAAAAATACCCCTATTATATCTTCCTTAAGGACCGAACGGTCTTTTCTTTCGCGGGGATCTGGGAAGAATGGGTTGACCCGGCCACCGGCGAGCGGTTACGGACCTACAGTATCCTGACGACGACGGCCAATCCGCTGCTGGCCAAGATCCATAACACGAAGCAACGGATGCCGGTGATCCTGCCCCGGGAGCGGGAGCGGGCCTGGCTGGCTGATGAACTGAGCACGGACGAAATCATCGCCCTGCTGCAACCTTTCCCCGCCGCGGCGATGGCGGCTCACCCCATCAGCCGGCTGATCACGGCCCGGACGGCTAACCGTAATTGCCCGGAGGTACAAGCGCCTTTTGCTTATCCGGAACTCGGAGAAGGGTAGGTAAAGCTAAATTCGATAAGTTTCGGGTCTTGTTGAAGAGTAAAAAATTTGACCTCATCGTTTTCCTTCTTTTTTTCTTGCCGGGCGCGTTATTGCTCTTCCTGGTCGGCTATTTTTATAAAGACCGGGTTATTGAAGAATTATATAAATGGAGTGCGGCCCGGGCGCGCGGAAGAAGCAAGAAAAAAGAGGTAAGCGGGAATGCCTCAAGAAAAAACCGAAGGCTATACCTTGAAGAAAGAAGCGAGAAGCGGAGAAAGGACGGGTGTTTGATGGAAAAGGTCATTCAGATCGAAGGAATGAGTTGCCAGCATTGTGTGGGCCATGTTGAAGCGGCCTTAGGACAAGTGGCAGGGGTGCGGAAAGTTCGGGTTGATTTGTCCCAGAAAAAAGCCACTGTAGAGCTGGACGAAACGGTGCCGGATGAAAAACTAAAAGCGGCGGTTGAAGACGTGGGTTATGATGTCATTGCGATCCGGGAGAAAGACTAAGAATGGTCGGCATTTACGAATTATTTTGCTGAAGAGTCTCTGCTTTCCTTATTATCCTGCGAACACCGGCTGTTTTTCGGAACGATTATTGCCGTTTTTCGGGCCGGGGTAATTTGCGCAGGAAAGCAATCTGTGTTATAGT
>JAAYHQ010000032.1 GCA_012727425.1 Bacillota bacterium | reverse complement strand
GGTGACAACATCACGATGACGATCGAACTGATCAGCCCGATTGCGATGGAAGAAGGGCTGCGCTTCGCCATCCGTGAAGGCGGCCGGACCGTCGGTGCCGGCGTGGTGACCAAGATTATTGAGTAAAAAAAGATCCTGGCGTGCAGCTTTTTAGCTGCACGCCTCCGGGTTATGGAAGAACAAAATTAACAGGAAAAGTCTCCACTTTAAGGAGGGACGAGAAGTGGCCAATCAGAAGATTAGAATCCGCTTGAAAGCCTTTGATCATCGGGTGCTGGATCAGTCGGCGGAGAAGATCGTGGATACGGCAAAACGGACCGGGGCGGTTGTGGCCGGCCCAATTCCCTTGCCGACGGAGCGAAGTGTCTTTACCGTCTTGCGTTCCGTCCATGTGGATAAAGACTCGCGCGAGCAGTTTGAGATGAGAACGCATAAACGGTTGATTGATATCTTGGAGCCCAGTTCCAAAACGGTGGACGCGTTAATGCGTTTGGATCTGCCCGCCGGTGTCGATATTGAAATTAAATTATAGCCTGTTGTTCTTATCCGGTTTATGAAATTTTTTTGTCAAGGTTAGGAGGTGACTCGGTTGGCACAGGGAATTCTCGGCAAAAAGATTGGGATGACCCAAGTTTTTAATGACGCGGGGCGTTTAATTCCCGTCACGGTAGTGGAAGCGGGGCCCTGTATGGTTGTGCAGATCAAAACCGAGGAGAAGGAAGGATATACCGCCGTTCAATTGGGATTCGGCGAGAAGAAAGAGAAACGGACCAACAAACCGCTGCAAGGCCATTTCGCGAAGGCCGGCGTTAAACCTTTACGCTATTTACGGGAGTTCCGGATCACTCCGGAAGAGGCCGACCAGTACAAAGTAGGTGAAACCGTGGACGTTTCCCTGTTTAAAGAGGGAGAATTGGTGGACGTGACTGGTCGGGCTAAGGGGAAAGGCTTTGCCGGTGCCATTAAGCGACATAATTTCCACCGCGGGCCAATGGCGCACGGTTCGATGTACCACCGGCGGCCAGGGTCGCTCGGCGCCACTGGAGTCGGCCGGGTTTTTAAAGGCCGTAAGCTCCCCGGGCGGATGGGCGGACAACGGGTTACGGTTCAAGGTTTGGAGATTATCAAGGTCGATCCGGAACGGAACCTTCTTTTGATAAAGGGCGCCATTCCCGGCCGGAACGGTGCTTTGGTTCAAGTCAAAAAGAGTGTGAAAGTACGGAACTAGGTGGATTACTCACGAGGAGAGGAGGATTGGCATGCCGATTGTACCGGTTTATAATATGGACGGGAAACAGGTCGGTGAAATGAACCTGGCCGATGCGGTTTTTGCCACCAAGATTAACCAACACCTTTTACACCAGGCGGTCGTGATGCAACTGGCTTCGCGCCGGCTGGGAACGGCGAAGGCGAAAACCAGGGGCGAAGTCCGCGGTGGCGGCGCCAAACCCTGGCGCCAGAAAGGGACCGGCCGGGCCCGTCACGGCAGCAGAAGATCGCCGTTGTGGGTCGGTGGCGGAGTTGTTTTCCCGCCGCAACCCCGGAAGTACGGTTTTAAAATGCCGAAAAAAGCCTGGCGTCAGGCCTTGCGTTCGGCGTTGGCCGTAAAAGTGAAGGATGACAAGCTGATTGTCCTGGACGAGTTAAAATTTGAAACCCCCAAAACCAAAGCGGCCCTTCAGGTATTAAACAATTTGAATGTGGCGAACGCGAAAACATTGGTAGTGCTCGCCGCGCAGGATGAGAATGTGACCAAATCCATGCGGAATCTGCCGGGGGTCTCGTCCATGAGTGCGGATGGTCTCAATGTTTATGATATTTTACTCCACGACCACCTGTTATTGACCAAAGAGGCCGTGGGCCGGATCGAGGAGGCGTTGGCATAATGGATCCACGCGATATCATTAAGAAACCGATTGTCACCGAGAAGAGCACCCGTCTGATGGAGATGAACAAGTATTGCTTTGCGGTTGACCCGCGGGCCAATAAGATCCAGATCAAAGAGGCCATCGAGGCCATCTTTAACGTGCGGGTGCTGGATGTCAATACGATGAAGATGTTAGGCAAGATGAAAAGGATGGGACGCCATGAGGGGCGCCGCCCCAGCTGGAAAAAGGCCATTGTGACCCTGGAACCGGGCAGCCGGATCGAATTCTTTGAAGGCGTCTGATCTACTTTTGCGGTAAAGGAGGTTTTAAAGTGGCTATTAAGAAATACAAACCCACTTCGCCCGGTCGCCGTTTTGTCTCCGTATCCTCCTTTGCAGAGATTACGAAGACCAAACCGGAAAAATCACTGCTTGAACCGTTAAAGAAGACCGGTGGCCGCAACGCCCAGGGACGGATCACCGTTCGGCACCGGGGCGGCGGGCATAAACGGATGTACCGGCGGATTGATTTTAAACGGGATAAATTTGGGATTCCGGCCAAAGTAGCGGCCATTGAATACGATCCGAACCGGACGGCCCGGATCGCGCTCCTCCACTACGTTGACGGGGAAAAACGGTACATCATTGCGCCGGACGGATTGCAAGTCGGCGATACCGTTGTCTCCGGACCGGAGGCCGATATTAAAGTGGGGAATGCTTTGCCCCTGGCCAATATCCCAACCGGAACAGTCATTCACAATCTGGAACTGGTGCGGGGGGCCGGTGGGCAGTTAGTGAAGAGCGCCGGTGCGGGTGCCCAACTAATGGCGAAAGAGGGTAAGTACGCCCATGTGCGGTTGCCTTCGGGGGAGGTCCGCCTGATCCGCTTGGAATGTATGGCCACGATAGGACAGGTCGGCAACATTAATCATGAGAATATTACCATTGGGAAAGCCGGGCGCAAACGCTGGCTTGGCTTCCGCCCGTCGGTGCGCGGTGTGGCGATGAACCCGGTTGACCACCCCCATGGTGGCGGTGAAGGCCGTTCTTCGATCGGGCGGGACCCGGTTACGCCCTGGGGTAAACCGGCTCTGGGTCATCGGACACGGAAAAAGAAACCATCCGATCGGCTGATCATTAAACGTCGTCGGGCATGACACCGGAAGGGAGGAAGAATAATGGCTCGTTCATTAAAAAAAGGCCCGTATGTTGATCCCAGTTTACTCAAGAAGATCGTGGCGATGAATGAAAGCGGCGAAAAACGCGTGATTAAAACTTGGTCGCGGCGGTCAACAATCTTCCCGGAAATGGTTGGCCATACGCTCGCCATCCATGATGGGCGTAAGCATGTTCCGATTTATATAACCGAAGATATGGTCGGACACAAACTGGGCGAATTTGTACCGACCCGGCTCTTCCGGGGCCATAGCGGCGGGAAGACGGAGAGGAGCACCGGTTTGAAGTAGAGCGATCGGTTCTTTGGATTATTCAATATTCAATATTATGATCGTGCGCGAAGCAAAAGGATGAAAATGGGGATTCGTCCTAAGAACGAGGGGAGGCGAGTCAATGGAAGCCAAAGCAGTAGCGCGTTATGTACGGATTGCTCCACGTAAGGTGCGCCAGGTTTTGGATGAAATAAAAGGCAAAGACGTGGACGAAGCGCTGCAGATCCTGGAGTTTACACCCCGGGCCGCGGCCGAAGTTTTGCAAAAAGTGCTCAAATCAGCCGTGGCCAATGCGGAAAACAATCATGATCTGGACCGGAATAGTTTGATAGTGGCCAAAGCCTATGTTGACCAGGGACCGACTCTGAAACGGTACCGGGCCCGGGCGCAAGGGCGAGCGGCGGCTATTCGGAAAAGAACAAGTCATATCACCATTATCGTGAAAGAGAAGGAGGGTTGAAGAAATGGGGCAGAAAATTCATCCGGTAGGTCTTCGGGTTGGTATCATCCGTGACTGGGAAGGCCGTTGGTTTGCGGAGAAAGAATACGCCACCCTCCTCCATGAGGACTTGAAGATCCGCCGGTTTATCAAATCACGGCTCTATAATGCGGGAATCGCCCGGGTTGAAATCGAGCGGGCGGCGAACCGGGTGAAAGTAACGATCCATACGGCGCGACCGGGGATGGTGATCGGCCGTGGTGGTACGGAAGTGGAGAACCTGCGGAAAAGTTTGGAGAAGTTAACCGACAAACAGGTCTCGCTGAACATTGCCGAGGTGAAGGTGCCCGATCTCAATGCGCAGTTGGTGGCGGAGAACATCTGTTTCCAACTGGAACGCCGAAGTTCCTACCGGCGGGCGATGAAACAGGCGATCAGCCGGGCGATGAAACTGGGGGCGCTGGGTGTCAAGATTAAGTGCAGCGGCCGGCTGATGGGGGCTGAGATCGCCCGGAGTGAGGGTTACAGTGAAGGGAAAGTCCCCCTGCATACGCTACGGGCGGATATTGATTATGGTTTTGCCGAAGCCAACACCACCTACGGCAAGATCGGTGTAAAAGTGTGGATTAATAAAGGTGAAGTCTTACCGGAGAAAAAGGTTGCTGAGGGTGAGGAGGGAAAATAAATGTTGGTACCAAAGCGAGTCAAACACCGTAAGGTAATGCGTGGTCGGATGAAAGGAATGGCCTACCGCGGTTCCCAACTTACCCTTGGCGATTACGGATTACAAGCAGTGGAACCGGGCTGGATTACGAACGTACAGATTGAAGCGGCCCGTGTTGCCTTAACCCGCCATATTCGACGGGGCGGTAAGGTTTGGATCAAGATTTTCCCCGACAAACCGGTTACGGCAAAACCAGCCGAGACGCGGATGGGGAGCGGAAAAGGGGCTCCCGAACACTGGGTGGCCGTGGTGAAGCCGGGCCGGATCATGTTTGAGATTAGCGGGGTTGACGAAGAATTGGCCCGTGAAGCATTACGCCTGGCCGGGCATAAATTGCCGATTAAGACGAAATTCGTAAAACGCGAGGAAGCGGGTGGTGATTCCAATGAAAGCTGAAGAAATTAGAGCAATGACCGGTGAAGAGCTCCAGAAGAAACTCGCTGACCTCAAGGCCGAACTCTTCAACCTTCGTTTTCAGCTGGCCACCGGGCAACTGGACAATACCGCGCGGGTGAAAGCCGTCCGGAAAGATATTGCCAGGGTGAAAACGATAATGCACGAACGGGAAATGAAAATAAGGGCATGAAGGGAAAAGGAGGTTGGATGAGGAATGTCTGCGCGTCTTAGCAGAAGAAAGACCAGAATTGGCCGGGTTGTCAGCGATAAAATGGACAAAACGGTCGTTGTGGCTGTTGAGCGGTTGGAACAGCATCCGTTGTATAAAAAGACCATCAAACGGACGACGAAGTTTAAAGCCCATGACGAGAACAACGAATGCCGGATCGGCGACCAAGTGAAGATCATGGAGACCAGGCCCTTGAGTAAGGACAAACGCTGGCGGGTCGTGGCGATCGTGCGCAAAGCCGAGTAAACCGACCCTGCTCTTTGCTTCGCTGGGCGATAACCGCTTGCGATAACCTCTCGGAAATGTGGATGGAAAGGGGGATACAGTCATGATTCAAGTGGAGTCTTACCTTAACGTGGCCGATAATTCCGGAGCGAAAAAACTGATGTGCATTCGTGTGCTGGGCGGTTCCAAAAAACGTTACGCCGGGGTTGGCGATCTGATCGTTGCCGTGGTGAAAGACGCGCTTCCCCCTTCGGCTGCCCGCAAAGGGGCCGGCATTGTTGGGGTGAAGAAAGGTGAGATCGTGAAAGCCGTCGTGGTGCGGACGAAGAAGGAATCGCGCCGCCCCGATGGTTCGTATATTCGTTTTGATGATAATGCGGCCGTGATCATCAACGACCAGATGAATCCGCGGGGTACCCGTATTTTCGGACCGGTGGCGCGGGAACTGCGGGAGAAGAACTTTATGAAGATCGTCTCGTTGGCGCCCGAGGTCTTATAGCTTTGTTGCGTGGCGAATTCTGACAAGAGGGGAGGTATAGTCGTGGTGGTCAAAACCCATCTCCGCAAGGGAGACGAAGTTGTGGTGCTTTCCGGAAAAGACAAAGGAAAACGTGGCAAGATTCAACGGGTGTACCGTAAGAAAGGCACGGTCCTTGTTGAAGGGATTAATCTGGTCAAAAAGCACGCCAAACCGACCAAAAACAATCCCCAGGGCGGGGTGATCGATAAACCAATGCCCCTTTCAACGGCTAAAGTGATGTTGGTTTGTGGCGGTTGTGGTCAGCCGACGCGGATTGGTCGGGACCGGACCCCCGACGGTTCATTAGTGAGGATTTGTAAAAGATGCGGTCACCATAATTAAGGGAAAATTACCGGAGACGGATTTTATCACCTAAATGTTTGAGTTTGGGAGGAGGTGCTGACCATGTCTCGCTTACGGGAAAAATACGAGAAGGAAGTTATCCCAGGCTTACAAAGCCGTTTTGGTTATAAAAATGTGATGCAGGTTCCCCGTCTGGAAAAGGTCGTCATCAGCATGGGGGTGGGTGAGGCCACCCAGGACCCGAAGCTGATCGACGGAGCGGTCAAAGATTTGACGCTGATTGCCGGCCAGAAACCGGTGGTGACGAAGGCGAAAAAGTCGATCGCCAATTTTAAGGTGCGCGAAGGTGCCTCGGTCGGGTGTAAAGTGACCTTACGCGGCGAACGGATGTACGAGTTCCTCGATAAACTATTTAATCTGGCCTTACCCCGGATCCGCGACTTTCGCGGGGTGTCCCCTAAATCCTTTGACGGGCGTGGCAACTACAACCTCGGTCTCAGGGAACAATTGATCTTCCCCGAAATCAACTATGATCAGATCGATAAGATTCGGGGGATGAATGTGGTGATTGTCACGACCGCCCAGACTGACGAGGAAAGTTATGAGTTGCTGAAACTCCTCGGTATGCCTTTCCGGGCGTCCTAAGTAAAGGAGGATGAACAAATGGCCAAAAAATCGATGATTGCAAAAGCAAAACGGAAACCGAAATTTGCGGTCCGGGCGTACAACCGGTGTAAACTTTGTGGTCGCCCCCGCGGCTATATGCGGAAATTTCAGATTTGCCGCATTTGTTTCCGTAATCTGGCCCACCGCGGCGAGCTCCCCGGTGTGGTTAAAGCCAGCTGGTAAGGAAGGAGGTAACGGAGTATGGCCGTAACGGACCCAATTGCCGATATGTTGACCCGCATTCGTAATGCCAATATTGCCCGGATCAAACAGGTGGAGGTTCCGGCATCCAATATTAAGAAGGAATTGGCCCGCCTGTTGAAGGAGGAGGGCTATATCCAGGATTACGAAGTGATCGAGGATAATAAACAAGGGATGATCCGTTTGTATTTGAAGTTTAACGGAAAAAAACGGGTGATCACCGGACTAAAACGGATCAGCCGCCCGGGGCTACGGGTTTATGTGGAAAAGGACCAGATCCCGAAGGTGCTCGGTGGGTTGGGGATCGCCATCCTGTCCACGTCCAAAGGAATTGTTACCGATAAAGTTGCCCGCCAGTTGGGAGTCGGAGGGGAAGTCCTCTGTTTTGTCTGGTAAATGATTGGTGCCAAATAAGTGGTCGCGGGATTTATTATTGATTTCTTAACCAAGAACCGGATTTGGAATGGGGGTGTAGAAAGTGTCCAGGATTGGCTCAAAACCGATTGCGATCCCAACTGGGGTTGAGCTTAAGGTTGACGGTAATGTGGTGCGGGTGAAAGGACCAAAAGGGGAGTTAACCCAGGAGATACCCGCTGGAATAAAGGTCGTGCAAGACGGAGCGGTCTTGAAAGTGGAACGGCCCAATGACGAAGGACACTATCGCGCCATGCACGGGTTAGCCCGTAGCTTGATCGCGAATATGGTTGAAGGGGTGACCAAGGGTTTTGAAAAGACCCTTGAGATCAACGGGGTTGGTTACCGGGCGGCTTTGCAGGGGAAAAAACTGGTCTTGACGATCGGTTATTCGCACCCGGTTGAGTTTGAACCCCGGCCCGGAATTGAGGTTGAGGTACCGGCGCCGAACCGGATCATTGTGAAAGGCGCGGATAAACAGAAGGTCGGGCAGATGGCCGCTGAGATCCGTGGTGTCCGTCCCCCGGAACCATATAAAGGCACAGGGATTAAGTATCTTAACGAGACAATTCGCCGTAAAGCTGGTAAAGCTGGGAAAGCCGGGAAATAGTCCGCTGAAAGGAGTGGAAATTGGTGTTTAAGAGGATCGATCGGAATCAAGCTCGGGTTCGCCGTCATATCCGGCTGCGGAAAAAGCTGTCCGGTACCGCCGAGCGGCCCCGACTGTCGGTTTATAAAAGCCTGCACCATATTTACGCACAGATCATCGATGATGTCCAGGGGAGAACCCTGCTTTCCGCTTCCACTGTGGACCCGGAGATCCGGAGCCAGGTTAACGGGTATGGCGGGAACATCGAAAGTGCGAAAGTGGTCGGCAAAATACTGGCCCAGAAAGCAAAGGAAAAAGGGATTACCAAAGTTGTTTTCGACCGCGGCGGCTATAAGTTTCACGGACGGGTTGCGGCCTTGGCGGAAGCAGCGCGCGAGAACGGATTGGAGTTTTAAGTAAAGGAGGGATATGATGGAACGGATTAACCACAAGGATCTGGAGTTGACCGAGCGCGTCGTCTTCATTAATCGGGTCGCCAAGGTGGTTAAAGGTGGACGTCGCTTTAATTTCAGCGCTTTAGTGGTGGTTGGCGACGGACAAGGCCATGTCGGAGTGGGGTTAGGGAAAGCCGGTGAGGTTCCGGAGGCCATCCGGAAAGGGGTTGAGGATGCCAAAAAGAAAATGTTTGCCGTGCCTATGGTGAACACGACCATCCCCCATCCGGTTGTGGGAAGATTCGGGGCCGGTAAAGTTGTCCTCAAGCCGGCGGCGCCGGGTACGGGTGTGATTGCCGGCGGACCGGTTCGGGCAGTCTTGGAACTGGCGGGCATTCGTGATATTTTGACCAAATCGATCGGTTCATCCAACCCCTTGAATATGGTCAATGCCACCGTGGCCGGGTTGAAGTCATTGAAACGGGCGGAAGAAGTGGCTGCCTTACGGGGGCTTTCGCTGGAACAAGTTCAAGGCTAAGGGGTGGTGAAAATGGCGAGGAAAAAACAGAAAAACCTGGTTGTTACCTGGAAGCGGAGTACGATCGGTCGGAGTAAGGACCAGAAAGCAACGATTGCCGCCCTCGGCCTCAGCCGGTTGAACCAATCGGTCGTCGTGCCCAATAATCAGGTAATCCAAGGGATGATTAAAAAAGTAGAACATTTAGTGGAAGTAACTGAGGAATAGGAGGTGCCAGGATGCGGCTTGAGGAATTAAGACCGGCCTGTGGGTCAAGAACCACACGGAAACGAGTTGGACGGGGAATTGGTTCCGGTTTGGGCAAAACCTCCGGACGAGGTCATAAAGGCCAGAAGGCACGCTCCGGCGGGGGGAAAGGACCGGCCTTTGAAGGCGGGCAGACTCCTTTGCAGCGTCGGCTGCCAAAACGGGGTTTTAAGAACTTTAACCGTAAAATCTGGGCGGAAGTCAATATTGAACGGCTCAACTGTTTTGACGATGGAACCGAAGTTACCCCCGAACTTTTAATCGCGAACGGCTTGATCAAAAAAGTTTACGATGGGGTGAAAGTATTAGGCCGGGGCGAACTGGAGAAGAAGTTGACCGTAAAAGCCCATGCTTTTAGCGGTTCAGCAACCAGCAAGATTGAGGCGGCCGGTGGTAAAGCTGAGGTGATATAGGATGTGGGAGTCTTTAAAAACCGCGTTTCGCATTCCGGAGCTTCGGAAAAAGATGTGGTGGACCGTTTTCCTGTTGGCGGTTTTTCGCTTAGGTTCTTATATTGTGGTGCCCGGGATGAGCTCCTTTAATTTGGGGGAGCATAGCCTTTTTAGTCTCCTGGATATGTTTTCCGGTGGGGCGCTCAGCAACATGTCCCTCTTTGCGCTTGGGGTCCAACCGTACATCACTTCTTCGATCATCATGAACCTCTTAACCGTGGTGATCCCGAGTTGGCAGGAGCTTTCCAAAGAAGGACCCGAAGGCCGGCGCGTGCTCGCCCGTTATACGAAGTACGGCACCGTCATCCTTGGTCTGATTCAAGCTTTGGCCATTACCTTGAACTTCCGGGCGGCCATGGTCGACCCGACAAATATGGCGTCTTTGTTTAGCATTGTCGTGACGATGACGGCCGGGACCGTATTTCTGACTTGGCTTGGGGAACACATCTCCGAACGGGGCATCGGGAACGGGGTTTCCATGCTGATCTTTGCCGGTATTGTCGCCCGTTTCGTGCCCAGTATCATCCGGACCCTGCAAACAGTCGGGGAAGGAGGTACCCGTCTGTTTGGGTTAATCTTGTTTTTCATCTTGACCATCCTGGTTGTCGTTTTTGTGGTCATTGTTACGCAAGGGGAGCGCAAGATTCCGGTCCAGTACGCCAAGCGGGTGGTCGGACGGAAAATGTATGGCGGGCAAGCGACCCACTTGCCGCTCCGTGTGAACCAAGTCGGGGTCATTCCGGTGATCTTTGCTTCATCGGTCTTGGCCTTCCCGATGACCATTGCCGGTTTTCTTTCCCCGGAAAATGGTTTCTATAAGTTTGTGCAGAAATACCTTTATCCGGGGCAGTTGATCTATTTGGTCCTTTATGCGTTATTTATCTTCCTTTTCTCCTACTTTTACACGGCTGTTACCTTTAATCCGATGGAAGTGGCCGATAATTTAAAGAAATACGGCGGATTTATTCCGGGCATTCGTCCGGGCCGGCCGACCGCCGAATATTTGGATAAGATCTTAACCCGGATCACCACGGCGGGCGCGCTCTTTTTGACTTTTATTGCGTTACTCCCCTATCTACTGGGGCCATTGACGGGCATTCGGCAGATTGGTTTTGGCGGGACCAGCCTTTTGATCGCCGTGGGCGTGGCGATCGATACGATGAAACAGATTGAAGCCCAGCTCGTCATGAGGCAGTATGAAGGTTTTCTTAAGTAAGGAATAGAGCAGGTGAGTTCTTTGCAGCTTATTCTTCTGGGTCCACCGGGGGCGGGGAAGGGAACACAAGCCGCCCGGATCGGTGCGGAGTTCAAAATCCCACCGATCTCCACCGGCGACATGTTCCGGGAAGCGATAAAAAAGCAAACCCCCCTGGGGGAGCAGGTGGAAAGGTATATGAAGGCCGGAGAATTGGTCCCCGATGAATTGGTCTTGGGGATCGTCCGGGAACGCTTGGCCGCGCCCGATACGGCCCAGGGTTTTCTCCTGGATGGTTTTCCCCGGACGGTACCGCAAGCGGTTGCTTTGGACCAGCACCTGACGGAAAAAGGGCAGGCCTTAACCGCCGTGATCAATATTGAGGTTGATCCGGAGATCTTGGTTGCGCGCTTGTCGGGACGCCGGATCTGTCAGGATTGCGGTGAGGTCTACCATGTGGTGACCAAGCGGGAACAAAAGCCCGGGGTCTGCGACCGGTGCCAAGGCCCATTGATCCAACGGGAAGATGACTATGAAGCGACGGTCCGGAACCGGCTTGCGGTCTATGCCCGGCAAACCGCGCCCTTAATTGCGTATTACCGTGAAACGGGACTTTTAATGACGGTAGATGGCGCCCAGTCCATCGACGATGTCTACCAGGCAATCGTGACTGGGATCCGCCAACGGGTGGGCTAATGATCACTAGAAAGTCCCCGTTTGAGCTTGAACGGATGCGGAAAGCCGGGGAAATTACCCGGCTTATCCTGGGGCGGGTTGCGGCGGCGATTAAGCCGGGGATTACCACGCAGGAACTGAATGAACTGGCGGAGACGGCGGCCAAGGAGTATGGTGTTACACCGGCGTTTAAGGGTTATCAAGGTTTTCCGGCGAGTGTCTGTACCTCAGTCAATGACCAAGTGGTGCATGGGATTCCCGGACCGCGGAAGTTAAAATCCGGGGATATAATTGGTCTGGACTTCGGTGTGGTTTATAAAGGATACTATGGAGATGCGGCGGTAACAGTAGGAGTAGGTGAGATTGCCCCCGAGCACCGGCGGTTACTGGAGGTAACACGCGAAGCTTTGTGGAAGGGGATCAACGCCGCCCGGGCGGGCAACCGGTTGTCGGCGATCTCCCGGGCAATCCAGGAACATGTGGAGAGTAATGGGTTTTCGGTGGTGCGCGATTTTGTCGGCCATGGCATCGGCCAGGCCATGCATGAAGAGCCGCAGGTTCCAAACTATGTTTCCCCTTTGCAACGTTACAACCCGGTTTTAAAGCCCGGCATGACCCTGGCGATTGAACCGATGGTCAATGCCGGTTCTTACCAGGTGAAAGTTGACCCGCATGACCACTGGACCGTGACGACGGTGGACGGGTCTTATTCGGCCCATTTCGAGCATACCGTTTTGGTGACTGAGGGGGAACCGGAGGTTTTAACCCAAATCAAAGCATGTGGGAGGGAAGATGGGGGCGTGGTGCAATGGTAAAAACAGCGGTGACCGAACTCCGTTTAGGACAGAAAGTCATCTCCACGCGTGGACGGGATGCCGGGAGTATTTTTCTCATTGTCGGTTTGCTCAATGACGATTATGTGCTGGTGGCCGATGGTGATAAACGCCCGGTTGAGCGGCCGAAGAAGAAAAACCGGAAGCACCTTTCCCTCACTCTTCAAGTGGACGCGGCGGTTGCGGAAAAACTGTCTGCCGGCAAACCGGTATCGAATGCAGAGATTGTCGACGCTATCCAGCGTTTGGGGGAAAATAAAAAGGAAGGAGAGGTTAACCTTGGGCAAAGATGATATTATCGAAGTCGAAGGGACAGTAATTGAGCCGTTGCCGAACGCCATGTTCCGGGTGGAATTGGCCAACGGTCATGTCGTCTTGGCGCATATATCCGGGAAAATGCGGATGAACTTTATTCGCATCTTGGCCGGGGACCGGGTGACGGTGGAATTATCTCCTTACGACTTAACCCGGGGCCGTATTGTCTACCGTTATAAATAATCCTTCTTTGCATTTTCCCTCGGCTCGGGTAGTAGTTTTAAAAAAAGTGAGGAGGTACACCATTGAAAGTTGCGCCGTCAGTTAAACCGATCTGTGAACACTGTAAGATTATCCGCCGCAAGGGGCGGGTTATGGTAATCTGTATCAATCCCAAGCATAAGCAGAAACAGGGTTAATAAGGAGGGAAGAAGGTTGGCGCGTATTGCGGGTGTCGATCTACCAAGGGATAAACGATTGGAAATTGCTTTGACTTATATTTATGGTATTGGGTTAACCTTATCCCGGGAGATTTTGGCGAAAACCGGGGTTAGTCCAGATACCAGAGTGCGGGATCTGACCGAAGACGAGATCTCAAAGCTCCGTGAAGTGATCGATCATGATTATAAAGTGGAAGGGGATCTCCGGCGGGAAGAGAGCATGAACATCAAACGGCTCATCGAGATTGGAAGTTACCGTGGGCTTCGCCACCGTCGGGGGTTACCGGTTCGCGGGCAACGCACCAAAACGAACGCCCGGACCAGAAAAGGCCCGGCGAAAACCGTAGGACGTAAACGAAAAGCATAAAGGAGGGATGACCAATGGCTTCACCGCGAAAAGGTTCTAGAGGCAGAAGAAGAGAGAAGAAATATGTGGAAAACGGTGCCGCCCATATTAAATCAACCTTCAACAATACAATCATTACCATCTCCGACCTGAACGGTAATGTTCTGTCCTGGTCTTCCGCCGGGGCAATGGGCTTTAAAGGTTCGCGGAAGAATACCCCTTACGCGGCGGGAATGGCAGCAGAGAATGCGGCCAAAGCAGCGATGGAATATGGTCTCAAGCAAGTTGAGGTTTATGTGAAGGGACCAGGTGCGGGACGGGAAGCGGCGATCCGCTCGTTGCAAGCCGCCGGGTTGGAAGTGAGCATGATTAAAGACGTTACGCCGATTCCGCACAATGGTTGTCGTCCACCAAAACGGCGTCGGGTCTAACTAGAGGAGGTGTAAAAACCAGATGGCAAGATATCTCGGTTCTGTATGTAAGCTATGTCGTCGCGAAGGGGAGAAACTGTTTCTCAAAGCGGACCGTTGCCTTTCCGATAAATGCAGTTTTAACCGGCGTAGTTACCCCCCCGGTCAACATGGTCAGGGCCAGGCGCGCCGGAAATTATCCGAATATGGCTTGCAGCTTCGGGAAAAACAGAAACTCCGCCGTATCTATGGTATTTTGGAGGCCCAGTTCCGCCGGTACTTTGAGCTTGCCGAACGGAAAAAGGGTATCACCGGTGAGAACCTGCTGCAGCTCTTGGAGACCCGGTTGGACAATGTGGTCTACCGGTTAAGGCTGGCCGGATCGCGGCGGGAAGCGCGGCAGTTGGTCAGACATGGGTTCTTCCGGGTTAATGACCGCAAAGTGAACATCCCTTCTTACCAGGTCAAACCGGGCGATGTGATTACCTTGAAAGAGAATGCCACCAAATCAGCGTTGATCAAAGGTATTCTCGAGGCGAATGATGGTAAAAATATTCCCGAATGGTTAGAATTGGATACCAACAACTGGACCGCCCGGGTTCTGTCCATTCCTTCGCGGGAACAGATCGACGTTCCGGTTCAGGAACACCTCATTGTCGAACTCTACTCCCGTTAAACTCAAGGTCTATGCTTGGACCTAAGGATAGAAGGGAGGTTTTTGCATGATTGAAATCGAAAAGCCCAAGGTGATCATCGACGAAATCAAGGATGAACGGTACGGTCGTTTCATTATCGAGCCTTTGGAGCGCGGATACGGCACGACCCTTGGGAATTCGTTACGGCGGGTGCTCTTGTCGTCTTTACCGGGGGCGGCGGTTACGGCGGTGAAGATCGAAGGCGTCCTGCATGAGTTTTCAACGCTCCCGAATGTAGTGGAAGATACCGTTGAGATCATTATGAACCTTAAAGGAATAAAGGTAAAGATGCACGGGGAAGGTCCGCAGGTTGCCCGGCTTGAAGTGCGCGAGCACAAAGTAGTAACGGCGGCCGATATCATGGTCCCCAGCGATGTGGAGATCTTAAACCCGGACCATTATATTGCCACCGTGAGTGAAGGCGGCAACCTGGTGATGGATATCACTTTCGACCGGGGAAGGGGATATGTTCCGGCCGAACGGAATAAGAAACCGGATGATGCGATCGGGACGATCCCGGTCGATTCCATCTTTACCCCGGTGCATAAGGTCAATTATGTGGTGGAAGACACCCGTGTTGGTCAGATTACGGACTATGACCGATTAGTTCTGGAGTTGTGGACCAGCGGCAGTATTAATCCGGTGGAAGCTGTTAGTTTAGCGGCGAAAGTCCTGACCGAACATCTGATGCTCTTTGTTAATTTAAGTGAGACGGTAAGCGAGACCGAGATTATGGTGGAAAAAGAGGAAGAATCCAAGGACAAAATCATGGAGATGAACATTGAAGAGCTGGATTTGTCGGTCCGGTCTTATAACTGCCTGAAGCGGGCCGGAATTAATACGGTACAAGAACTAATCAAAAAGACGCCGGAGGACATGATGAAAGTGCGGAACCTCGGGAAGAAATCCCTGGAGGAAGTGGAAGCGAAGCTGGCCGCACTTGGACTTTCCCTCCGGAAGTCGGATGAATAATTCCTTCCACCTTTCTCAACTGATAAAATTATACTACCAACCCGGTCCAATTTCATCCAAAAGGAGGGAATTACATGAATTTACGACGTTTAGGCCGCCCGACGGGACAACGGAAAGCGCTTTTCCGCAATTTGGTGACCGAACTCATTAAACATGAGAAGATCACCACCACGGAGACGAAGGCGAAAGAGATCCGGTCGTTGGCCGAAAAGATGATCACCTTAGGGAAAAGAGGAGACCTGAGTGCCCGGCGTGAAGTGGCGAAGGTGATTGTGGATAAAGCGGTTGTCAAAAAACTCTTTGATGAAGTGGCGCCCCGGTATGCGGATCGGAACGGGGGCTACACCCGTGTGGTGAAGATCGGACCCCGCCGTGGCGATGCTGCGCCGATGGCCCTGATCGAACTGGTGTAAGACCATGGCGCGCTTCTTCGTTTTGGATAATGTCTCCTACTGCTACCCCGGATCTGCAAAGACCGGGGTTTGTCAGGTTAATCTGGAGCTCGAACCGGGGACTTTTCTGGCGGTCCTTGGTGCCAACGGGTCGGGTAAATCAACTCTGGCCCGTTTGTGCTGTGGACTGCTTAAACCAACGGCAGGCCGGGTTCTGGTTGATGGCTACTGCACGGCCAACGATGAGGAGCTAAAAGACATCTATCAACGGGTGGGGATTGTCTTTCAGCACCCGGATAATCAGTTTGTTGCCAGTACCGTTGAGCGGGAGATTGCCTTCGGGGTGGAAAACAGGATCATGTCCTCCCGGGCGATCCGGCGGATTGTCGACGCGGAAATGGTCCGGTTCGGGTTGACTGCTTTACGAACCGCTCAGCCCCATTCGTTGTCCGGGGGTGAGAAGCGTTTACTCTCTTTGGCTGATATTTGGGCCTTAAAACCTAAATTGATTCTGGTTGATGAGCCCCTGGCGATGCTGGACCCAGGGACCAGAGAACGCATTACCCAGCTCTTAAGGGATCTGAGAACGGAAGGGCAGAGTATGATCTGGTTTACCCATGGTCTGGCGGAAGTGATGGCCGCCGATCAGGTGTTGGTGATGTGCAAAGGCCGGGTAGTGTGGCGTGGCCAACCGGCAACGCTGCTGACCATGGCCGAGGAAGCCCGCGCCTGGGGCATCACCCTCCCGCCGGCAACACAAGTCGCTTATGAGCTGGGAATTAACAGCCCGGTTGTGGCTAATGAAAGTGAATTGGTGTCGGTGTTATGGAAGTAAAGTTAGCAGATGTCTCAGTGGTCTATACCCGGGCGGGGGAACCGCCGCGGAAGGCCCTCAACAAGATTAGTTTCTCCTTAAAAACCGGCGAAGCCGTTGCTTTGCTCGGACCGATCGGTTCCGGGAAATCCACTCTCTTACAGGTCATTGCCGGGTTGCGTCCGCCAACCTCCGGTCAGATCTCTGTCCGTGGGCAGGATGGACCCATTGTCCTTTCCATCCAAGAACCCCACCGGGGTTTTTTTGCCGCTACGGTCCGGGAAGAGGTGGCTTTTGGCCCGGAAAACCTGGACCTGGATCCGGCCGAGACCGCCGCGCGGGTGGAGTGGGCGCTAACGGCGGTGGAACTGCCCCGGGACAAGTGGACGGTTTCGCCCCTACAACTGTCCGGCGGAGAACAACGGCGGGTCGCTTTGGCTTCGGTGCTGGCCATGAAACCCCGTTTTTTACTCTTGGACGAACCGACGATTGGGTTGGACGGCCCGGGCGAGGAAGCCCTGCGCCGGATCTTGGCGCGGATCAGGACGGAGACGGCCATCAGTTACTTGATCGCTTCGCATGATCCCGACTTTCTGTATGCGCTCACCAACCGGGTGTTGGTTTTGGTCGACGGGGAACTGCGGGCCGATACGACCTGGGGGGACTGGGCGCAGCAGGCCGCCAGGGTGGCGCCGGACCTTAAACTACCTTTCCTGCTTGGGTTGTTGCACCGGCTGGCGGCGGCGGGCGCGCCGGTCAACACCGCACCGGCGACCCCAGCCGCGGCCTGGAACGAATTGTCCCGCCTCTGCCGGGAACGGGTGAAGGAGGGGATCGGCTGATGAACAGTGTGGCGTATTACCCGGCCGGTTCGTTCTGGCATGCACGGGATCCCCGGCTTAAACTGCTGGTGGTACTGGCCGGGGCGACCCTGGTGGTTACGGAAAAGAGTTTGGGTGGCCAAATCTTCCTCCTCGCCCTTCATCTTCTCCTCTTCGTTACCGGGCAGTTGCCGTTACGCCGGGGATGGCATATGGTGAAGACCTTTCGGTGGCTTTTACTCATCGCCCTCCTTCTAAACCTGTGGACGGGCAGTCTGCCCACAGCCTTATGTTATCTGTTGCGTTTGATCAACCTTTTATTGATGAGCTCCTGGCTGCTCGGGGTGACGGAGAGTTTAACTTTGATCAAGGGCCTGGAGCTCACCCTTCTCCCGCTCAAGCGAGTCCTGCCGGTCGGGGAGATGGCAATGGTTTTTGGTTTAACCCTGAGTTTTTTCCCGTTGTTACTGCGCGAAGCGGGGGAGATCATGCTGGCGCAACAGGCCCGCGGGGTTAATTTCAAGACGAACTGGGCCAAGAAGATGAAAGGTTTAATCGCCATGGTGATCCCCCTTTTCATTTCAGCGCTCCGGCGGGCGTTGGAGATCGCCCAAGCCATGGAGGCAAGAGGGTATGTTCCCGGCGCGCCCCGGGGTTCCCTCTATGCGCTGGCGTGGGGGAAGAAGGACAGTGCCGGTGCCGTTTTGGTTTTCTGTTTTGTCCTGGTGTGGTGGGGATACAAGTTGATCTGGTGACCACAAGTCCGGGGGTCATAGTCAAGTAATTTCAAGGTAGTATAGATGACGATTGAGCTCTGGCCGGGTAAATATGGGTCGAGGGAACTGGTCAGACAAAGAGGTAAGGTGTTTTAAGGGGTAGGCCAGGGTAAAGAGGCCGCGGTAGGAGGTGACGGGACGGGGATGGGCACTATTAAACTGACCATCGCCTACGAAGGGACGGAATTTTCCGGATACCAGCGGCAAGCGCAGGGGGAACGGACGGTCCAAGGTGAACTGGAGAAGGCTTTACAGCGTTTAACCGGACAAGTTCCCAAACTGATCGCCGCCGGGCGGACGGACGCGGGGGTCCACGCCAAAGGGCAAGTGGTCAGTTTTACTTCCACGGCCCGGATCCCCGTCGACCGTTGGCCGGCGGCCTTGAACGCCAATCTACCGCCGGACATCATTGTTTATCAGGCGGAAGCGGTGCCGTCGTCTTTTCATGCCCGGTACAGTGCAAAAACCAAGACTTACCAGTACATCGTCTCCCGCCGCCGGTGGCCCGATCTTTTCCTCCGGCGTTTTTCCTACCATTATCCTTATGCTTTGAATGTGGCGAAGATCCGGGAAGCGGCCGCTGCTTTGGTAGGCGAACATGACTTTAAAGGGTTTGCCGCCGCTGGTTCACCGGTGGTGACGACGGTGCGCCGGCTGGAGCGGGTGGCGGTGGAGGAGGTTGGGGAAGAGCTTTACTTTACTCTGACCGGAAACGGCTTTTTATATAAGATGGTTCGGAACATTGTCGGAACTTTATTGCTGGTTGGCAGCGGGAAAGCCGAGCCCACGCTGGTCCGGGAGATTCTGGACCGCGGGGACCGGCGGGCGGCCGGGCCGACCGCGCCGCCGCAGGGGCTTACGCTGATGAGTGTGGAGTACTGAGGCGGCCAGGGTGCCCCCGGCGCGCCGCGCCGGGGGCAAGCGCCGGTTTGGAGATTAACCTTTGTTTAGCTCGTTCGACTAATTTTAACAACAAATTTTAAATGGCCTCTCTTAGCGTACGGGCGAGGGAAGCCATTTTTTTTAATTGCGGGTCTTCGGCAATAGCCTGGACCAGAGCGCTGCCGACGATGACTCCGTCAGCGAGGCCCGCGATCATCCGGGCCTGCTCCGGGGTGTTGATCCCAAAACCTACGGCCACCGGGCGCGGGCTCAGGGTTTTAACCCGCTGGATGAAGCCGGGTAATTCGGGGGGCAGGGTGTGCCGTGCTCCGGTCACCCCTTTGACGGAGACTGTGTATAAGAATCCGGTGCTGGCGGCGGCCGCCAAACGAATCCGTTCTTCCTTACTGGTGGGCGCGACTAAAAAATTCAAGCCGATCCCGAGCGCAGCGGCTGAGGCACGCAACTCGGTAGCGTCCTCCGGCGGCAGGTCGGGGATGATTAGTCCGGCGACCCCGGCCGTATTCGCTTCCGCTAAGAAACGGGAGACACCCCTGAGGTAGAGCTGGTTGTAGTAGACCATCAAGATTAGTGGTACCGGAAGCCGGGCGGCTACCGGTGTGAGGGTGGAAAAGAGTTTATCCAGGGTACAACCATTTTGCCGGGCGCGGACACTGGCCGCTTGGATCACCGGTCCGTCGGCCAACGGGTCGGAAAAAGGGACCCCGATTTCGATCAGGTCGGCCCCGCTTTGCACCAGGGTCTCCAGGACCAGCGGTAAACTGGTCAAATCCGGATCACCGCCAACAATATAAGGAATAAAGGCCTTGCGACCGGTCTTCTTCAGTTCTTCGAAGCGCATGGCTACTCGGTTCATAATTTCACCCCCATTGTCGCCGCGACCGTTGGGATATCCTTGTCGCCCCGGCCGGAAAGGTTAATGACCATGATCTCATCCCGTTTGAGCTTGCGGGCGAGTTTCATGCCCGCCGCGACGGCATGGGCGCTTTCCAGGGCGGGAATGATCCCTTCGGTCCGGGTTAAAAAGACGAAGGCGTCTAAGGCTTCCTGATCATCAATGGTCTGGTATTCCACCCGGCCGCTGTCTTTTAAGAAACTGTGTTCCGGTCCAACGCCGGGGTAATCCAGGCCCGCCGAGATGGAAGAAGCCTCTATGATTTGCCCGTCCGGATCGGCGAGAACGTAGCTTTTGGCGCCATGGAGGATGCCCGGCTTACCTTTGGCCAGGGCGGCGGCATGTTCGGTGGTATTCAGACCTTTGCCGGCCGCCTCAACCCCCACCAGTTTTACGTTTGGGTCCGGGAGAAAGGGGGTGAAAACCCCCATCGCATTACTTCCCCCGCCCACACAGGCCACTACGTAGTCGGGAAGCCGGCCGGCAAGTTCGGCCAATTGGGCCTTGGTCTCTCGGCCGATTACCGTTTGGAAATCCCGGACGATCTCCGGATAGGGGTGGGGTCCGACAACGGAGCCAATGAGGTAATAGGTATCATCCACATTGGTCACCCAGTCCCGAATCGCCTCATTGGTGGCGTCCTTTAAAGTTCTGCTTCCAGAAGTGACCGGCCGGACCTCGGCCCCCAATAGTTTCATCCGGAAGACGTTCAGGGCTTGCCGGGCCATATCTAATTCGCCCATGTAAACCACGCATTCCAAACCGAACCTGGCGGCAACGGTGGCGGTAGCAACCCCGTGTTGTCCGGCACCGGTCTCCGCAATGATCCGCCGTTTCCCCATCCGCTTGGCCAGTAAAATTTGGCCTAAAGCGTTATTGATCTTATGGGCGCCAGTATGGGTCAGATCTTCCCGTTTAAGGTAGATGCGGCCCTGACTAAGTTCACGGCTGAACCGTTCGGCATAATACAAAGGAGTGGGCCGGCCGGCGTAAAAGCGGGAAAGTTCGGCCAATTCCTGTTGAAATTCGGGCGTGGTGGCGTAGCGCTGGTAAGCCGCGGCCAATTCGTCTAAAGCGGCCATTAGGGTTTCGGGCACATAGCGGCCGCCGTATTCACCAAAATACCATTCTTGAAAGCTGGCGATGGGAGACACCTCCTTGGTCTTTTTAGATCAGCGGAGAAGAACCTTTGCCCCGGTGGTTTTATTTGTATACCAGGTGGATTTCGGGTCATTTACCCGTAGAAACCAACTTGCCCACGTTTTCAGGTTGGGTCCAATCCTGCGGTTTATTTGGGGGCGAAACTTCTGAGTGTTGCCATCAAGCGGGCGATTTTTTCCGGGTCCTTTACCCCCGGGTGCTTTTCAACGCCGCTGGACAGATCGATCCCGTCCGGTTGGACACGGCGGAGAGCAGCACCGATGTTGTCCGGGTTTAAGCCGCCGGCCAAGATCAGCGGAAAACCAAGCTTGCGGTAGTCCGCCACCAAGTTCCAGTCGAAAACCCGGCCGGTTCCGCCATAGGTATTAGCCGCGTAAGAATCGACGAGGATCCCGCGGAGGGCCGCCCCTTGCCATTGTGGGGCGGGGCGGTCGCGGCCGGCCCGAAAGGCCTTGATCACCCGTCCCGCCAAGACGTTACAGTGTTCCGGGGTCTCGTCCCCGTGCAACTGGGCCAGGTCAAGGCCACATTCCTGCATGATCCGGTGAATGCGGTAGGGATCTTCATCCACAAAAACCCCGATTTTAAGGATGAAAGGGGAGAGATGGCGGGTTATCGCCGCCACCTGTGCGGTGGTGACTTGGCGTGGTGAGGGAGCAAATACAAAGCCTAGGGCGGTAACGCCGTATCTTTGGCAGAGCAGGGCGTCGGGCAAGTTGGTGATCCCGCAGATTTTAACCGGAACCATGGGCGTCTCCGCATAGTTCTTTGATTTTTGCTCCCGGATCAGCGGCGGTGACCAGAGCTTCCCCCACTAAAGCCGCGTTGACCCCGGCCAAGGCCAACCGTTTTAGATCACCACCGCTTTTGATTCCGCTTTCGGCGACGACCACCTTGTCCTTGGGGATTTCCTCCAGCAAACGGAAGGTGGTTTCCAGGTCAACTTTGAAGGTCCTTAAATCCCGGTTATTAATCCCGATGAGATCGGCCCCCGCTTCCAGGGCAACGGCCAGTTCCGTTTGGTTGTGGATTTCGATGAGAGCATCCATCCCCAAGGCTTTTGTTTCCTTCAGATAGGCGGCCAGTGAAGGCGGGGTCAAAGCCGCGACGATCAACAGGACTGCATCGGCACCGTAGGCACGCGCCTCGTAGATTTGATACGGATCAATGATAAAATCCTTCCGGAGGACCGGAAGTTTTGCGGTCTCCTTTTTGACCTGTGCCAAGTGGTCCAGGGAGCCAAGGAAGAATTTTTCGTCGGTTAAGACCGAAAGGGCAGCGGCACCGGATGCTTCATAGGTCCGCGCCAGACGGACCGGTTGAAAATTGGGGCAAAGCAGGCCCTTTGAAGGTGAAGCCTGTTTGATCTCGGCAATCACCTGAATCCGCTCCCCGGTCAGCCTGGGCCGGAAAGGGCGGATCGCCGGGGCGTGTTTGATCTTTTGTTCCAATTGGGCAAAGGGGGTTTGCACCTTCCGCGCCGCTACTTCGGCCGCTTTCGCCTGTAAAATCCGTTTTAAGAACACTGGGCTTGCCTCCCCACCTGGCGTAATTGTTCCAATTTGGCATAGGCCTTTCCTTCCTGCACCAGTTTACGGGCGAAGGCGATCCCTTCTTTGAAATCGCCGACCATATCGGCGGCGAACAAGGCGGCGGCCGCATTGAGGAGGACAACATCAAGCCGTGGGCCGGTTTCGACCCCCTGCAGGATCGCCTGGGTGATCCGGGCGTTTTCCAGAGGACCACCGCCGGTCAAGGCGGCCTTGGGGGCGGTTGTCAAGCCCAGATCCGATGCTTGGAAATGGACGGTTGAGATCTGACCGTTCCGTAAGATACTGGCTTTGTTCACCCCGTCCAGCGACAATTCATCCAGGCCGTCACCGCCGTGAACTACTACCGCCCGTGCGACCCCGAGGCGGTGTAATACTTGCGCCACCACTTCGGTCAGGGCGGGATCAAAAACCCCGACCAATTGGCAGTTGGCGTTGGCCGGATTGGTCAACGGCCCCAGGAGGTTAAAGACAGTCCGGAACCCCAGTTCCTTGCGGGGACCAGCGGCATGCTTCATCGCCTGGTGAAAAAGGGGGGCAAATATAAAGCCGATGCCCGTTTCTTCCAGACAGGCTTCAACTTGCGCCGGGGAAAGATCAACCTTAACCCCTAAGGCTTCCAGCACATCGGCGCTTCCGCAGCGACTGGAGATTGCCCGGTTGCCGTGTTTGGCCACGGGGATACCGGCCGCGGCCACGATAAAGGCAACCGTGGTCGAAATATTAAAGGTTTGGGCGCCGTCGCCGCCGGTCCCGCAGGTGTCAATGACGGTCGGGGCTTTAAAGTTGATCTTGACGGCCTTTTCCCGCATCACCCGGGCCGCACCGGTGATCTCGGCCACCGTTTCGCCTTTGAAACGCAACGCCGTTAAAAAACTGCCGATCTGCGCGGGTGAAGCGCGGCCTTCCATGATCGCGCTGGTGGCGGCGATCATCTCGCTTTCGTCCAGGTTTTCACCCCGGACCAACTTGGTTAAACTCTCCTTAATCATCTCGGCTCAACTCCTCTCGACTGTGATTAAAGTTAAGGGCCATTTAAACAGCCTCACGTTGTGGTGAAACAAAGCGGGCCTTTGCCGGTCTAACTTGTGGCGCGGCCTTGGGCCCGGTTTAGGGCGATCAAGAGGGCTGCCGCCTTATTCAGGGTTTCTTCATATTCTTTTGCCGGATCGGAAGCGGCGACAATCCCGGCACCAACTTGCAAATGGGCCTGATTACCGTAGAATAAGACCGTCCGGATGGTAATACAAGTATCGAGGTTTCCGTTGAAGCCCAGGTAACCAACACAACCGCCGTAAAACTCCCGGCGGGTTGGTTCCAGTGCTTCAATGAGTTCGAGGGCGCGTGGTTTTGGGGCGCCGGTCAGAGTGCCGGCCGGGAAGACTGCCCGGATTAGGTCAGTACCGGAAAAGGCCGGCAGCAATTCGCCCTGCAGGACAGAGACGAGGTGCATGACATGGGAATAAATCTCAACCGTCATGAGTTCGGTCAGGCGGATGCTCCCAAACCGGCAGACCTGGTTGAGTTCATTCCGGCCAAGTTCAACCAGGATCATATGTTCGGCCTGCTCTTTCTCGTCGGCCAAGAGTTCCTGCCGGAGCCGTTCATCATCGCTGGCGGTTGCCCCACGGTGCCGGGTTCCGGCGATCGGTTTTAAGGTGACCACACCGTCTTCCAGGCGGACCATCGTCTCCGGTGAAGAACCGGCCAGTTGGAAGTCGCCAAAATCGAGGTAAAAAAGGTAAGGTGAAGGGTTAAGCGACCGGAGTACCCGGTAGAAGCCGAAGGGGTCGCCGGTGTATTCTTGGATGATCCTTTGCGAGAGCACTACTTGTTGGACTTCCCCGGTCCGGATATATTCTTTCACTTGTAAGACGCGGTCCATATATTCACGGCGGGAAAGTGTTGTGAACCGGGAAACGGGATGATTGGCCGGGACCACGTTGGGGAGCGGGGCCATGGGGAGGGTCCGGTCCAACCGGTTATTGATCAACACCAGTTCCCGGACGGCATTTTCATAATCCTTATCCGGATCCGCCGGATTGACCCGCGTCAAGACGATCACGGTTATTTTGTGGGTCAGATGGTCAACCCGAACGAGATATTGGGGGACAACCCAGTAAAGATCGGGCAAGTCGGTTACCGGCCGGGTTGTGCTCGGCAGATGATGCATCTGCCGCACGTAATCATAGCCGAGATAACCGATGGCACCGCCATAAAAGGGGGCTAGTTCCGGCAGGGGAGCGACCCGTAAAGCGTCCAACTTCTTCTTGACCTCCGCCAGCGGGTCTCCCTTATGGACCGTCATGCCATCTCTAGTCATGACCGTCAATTCATCACCTGTTGCTTTTAGGGTCAGCAACGGGTTCCAGCCAATAAAGGAGTAGCGGCTTTTCTGGTGGTTTCGTTCAAAGCTTTCCAGCAAAAACCGGCCTTTTCCTTCGGTTAACTTGGTAAAGATCGTGATTGGGGTCTCCGCGTCGTTGGGTTGTTCGGTATAGACCGGGATATAATGGTACCCGGCAGCCACCAATTGGCGGTACCGTTCCAAACCCAAGCGGTTTACCTGACAGCAGTCGTTGGGGGAGGGGAGGTGCCGGGGGGGCAGGTCCGTAAAAAACGATTCTGGTCTCAACTCAACTCAGCTCCTCTTTTCTTTATTTTGCGGAAAGTAAAAAAAGACCACGACTCCTAGGAGCATGGTCTTTTGCGCACTGAACAAAAGTGAATAAGGTAATGAACAGCAAGAACCATACTTCTCGGCTCGTCTTGACTCAACTCAACTATGCTAAGCTAAACTCAAGGCAAAGGAAAGAGCAAGGACTACCCGGTGTTATCCGGTTCCCCAGCGGGGAAACGGGCGGGAAGCTCCTCCCTACATTTCTATGCTGCACCTGCGCTAAACTATACGATACTTTTGGTGGAACCAAATTTTGGCGATGAGGTTGGACTTGTCCACCTGGGTTGTAGTATGCGGGAACGAATGGTTGCTGGCTTTGCCAATTTTCACTAATTATAGTCAATCCAGTATTTACTGTCGGATAATTTTGAAAATTGGTAGTTGTTCGGTGCTAAGGACAGTTTTGCCGTAGTAACCGGGGTACCGGTCGTTGACCCGATCTTTTCGGTGCTTACCCTTGACCTAAATATATCTTCTTGGTATAATTGAGGAGTGCATCGAAGAGGTTAATCTTACCTGAAGACTGTGAGCCCCGAGTCGGAAGGTTTTACACCTCGGTTGCAAGGGAGGTTTTAAAGTTGCGAACCTATCTGGCCAAACCAGATCAGAGAGAAAGAAAATGGTACGTGGTTGATGCCAAAGGTCAGACCCTGGGGAGATTGGCCAGTGTAGTTGCGGGGATTCTCCGGGGGAAACACCGTCCGGATTACACCCCCAATGTTGACTGTGGCGATCATGTGATTATTGTCAATGCGGAACAGGTTGTCCTGACCGGCAAAAAATTACAACAAAAGAAGTATTATTCCCATTCCGGTTACCCGGGAGGATTGAAGGTAAGGTCTTACCAACAGTTAATGGAGACAAAACCGGAGTTTGTGGTGCGGAAAGCGGTCGCTGGGATGATTCCGCGCAACCGGTTAGGGCGTGCCCAGATCAAAAAGTTGAAAGTTTACCGTGGACCGGATCATCCCCACGCGGCTCAGAAACCCGAGCCGTTGGAGATCAAGGGCTAAGTCGAAGGGAGGTAACGAACCTTGCCTAGTGCAAACAACGCGGAACCGAGATATTATGGGACCGGACGGCGGAAAACGGCTGTTGCCAAGGTCTGGTTGGTGCCCGGCCAAGGGAAAATTCTGATTAACAAGAGAGAGATCAGTAATTACTTTGGGCGTAGAGTCTTGGAAGTCATGGTGGAGCAACCTTTTCACCAGACCGGAACCGTTGGGAAATTTGATGTGGTTGCTTCTGTGCGCGGTGGCGGCATCAGCGGACAGGCCGGAGCCATCCGCCATGGCATTGCCCGCGCTTTATTGAAAGTGGATCCCGAGTATCGGATACCGTTGAAACGCGCCGGGTTCTTAACCCGCGATCCACGGGTGAAAGAACGCCGGAAATACGGTTTGAAAAAGGCGAGAAAAGCGCCGCAATTCTCCAAACGTTAATGGGCAAGACACGACTATCCGGTCGTGTCTTTTGGTTTGCGCCTGGGAAGCGGGGGATGAAATGCGAGGGACCGGTAAAAAGGCAATTCTGGTCGGCGGGGGACCAGTCCATACCGGACTTCTCCGGACGGCGTTGATGGCCGGTTATGATCTGTTACTGGCCGTGGACGGGGGAGGAAAACTCCTCGTTGATTTAGGCTATCAGCCCCAGCTTCTGTTGGGGGATTTTGATTCGTTGCCGCGGTCTTATGAAAAGGATTTAAGAGCCAAAGGGGTTCAGGTCCTCGGTTATCAAGTGGAGAAGGACTGGACCGATCTGGAACTGGCCTTTGGTCAGCTCATCGCACAGGACTACCGGGAAGCACTGGTCTTTGGGGCGTTGGGCGGGCGTCTGGACCATACCCTGGCCAACATCGCACTGCTCTACAGAATGAAGCAGGCCGGAATGGACTTGGTGTTAATCGGCGATGAACAGGCGGTTACTTTACTTACCGGTCAGGAAAAGCTCAGGATCATTCCCTTTCCCCACGGCCATTTTTCCCTCTTGCCCTACCCCATGACAGCCCGGGGGGTTAGTATTAGCGGGGCCAAATACACTCTGGACAAGGCTACCTTGGAGTTGGGAACAACCCGGGGGATACATAATGAATTTTTACGCAAACCGGTCGCGATCGGACTGGACTCCGGTTCGCTGCTGATCATTGTGGAAGGGTTACGGCATTGCCCGGAAGGAACTGCGCTTTTCCAAAGACTGCCAAGGGGAGAAAAGCAGGAAACAGCAGTTTCTCCGCGAAACAGTAATTAGCGGAATTTCCGGTATTTTTGTCTCTTCAAACCAGTAGTCGCAGGAAAAGAACCAACCATACAATTCCCTATACCTTACAGCAGCATTCCACCGGTTAAAAAGAGACGGACCCCAGTCGGACTGGAATTTGTCCAAAAGTATATAATAATAGTGTGATCGTGGAGAATAACCTGGGGGTGCTAAGGAATGGTCAACCGTCGGGTGGTAGTTCTTCTTCCCGAAAGTTTGCTTCAAGAGGTGGATCGCGTCGCGGACCGGGAGTACAGCAGCCGCAGCGCCTTTATTCGTGACGCCATGCGCCATTTATTAGCGGAAAAAGCGCGGACCGAAAAACGGGAGAAAGTGGCGGCCGGTTACCGGCAGATGGGCCCCCTCAATTTGGAACTGGCGGAAGAAGGACTCAGCCAGGATATGGAGGAGTTCGACCGTTACCTGGACCGACTGGTGGTGGGTGAGGATTCTTGATCGTCAAACGAGGCGACCTTTTCTTTGCCGACTTGAACCCGGTGGTCGGTTCGGAACAGGGAGGACTGCGGCCGGTGATTATCCTCCAGAACAATATTGGGAACACGTACAGTCCGACGACAATCGTGGCGGCGATTACTTCCAAGATTAAACGGGCCCGTCTCCCCACCCATGTGGAGATCAAAAAGAACCATACAAAGTTGGATCGGAATTCGGTGATCCTGTGTGAGCAGATCCGCACAATCGACAAAAGACGTTTGAGTGAGAAGATTGGCGAGTTGAGCGACGATATTATGGTCAAGGTGGATGAAGCGGTCAAGATTAGTTTGGGGTTGACCCCGATTGATTAAAGTAAGGACAGAAGCCGCCCGCACGCGGGCGGCTGTCTTTGCGTTCAGGGCAGGAATCTTTCAGTGAGAGGACGAAATAAAGGGGAACAAAGCAAAAAAGGTAGATAAAGACGATCATAAACTATGAAAATTTTTAGCCAGAAGAGGTGTTTTGCGGATGGATGCGGTACGAGTAAGGTTTGCGCCCAGCCCCACCGGTTATTTACATATTGGTGGCGCCCGGACGGCGCTCTATGATTGGCTGTTGGCAAGGAAGACCGGGGGCCAGTTTATTTTAAGGATTGAAGATACGGACCGAAGCCGGTTGGTGGCCGATGCGGTTCAAGATATAAAAGATAGTCTGCGTTGGTTGGGACTGGATTGGGACGAAGGACCGGATGTCGGTGGGGATGCCGGCCCCTATTTCCAGTCGGAGCGGTTGGCCGTTTACCACCAGTACGCCACCCAACTGGTCCAAACCGGGAAGGCCTATTATTGTTTTTGCACGCCCGAACGCCTGGCGGAGATGCGGAAAAAGCAGGAACAGGCGGGGGAGCCTTCCGGTTATGACCGGTTTTGCCGGGAGTTGCCGGCCGAAGAGGTGGAGAAGAAGTTGGCGGCCGGAGAGCAATACGTGATCCGGTTTAAAACGCCCCTGACCGGTCAGACCAAGGTCCATGACGAACTCCGGGGCGAGATGCTCTTCGACCACCAGACGCTGGATGATTTTGTGGTTTTAAAATCAGATGGTTTCCCCACTTACCATCTGGCCAGTGTGGTGGATGACCACCTGATGGGGATCACCCATGTGATCCGCGGCGAGGAATGGATCGTCAGCCTGCCCCGGCATTTTTTACTGTATGCCGCTTTCGGGTGGGAGCCGCCGGCCTTCATTCATCTGCCGATCTTTCTGGCGCCGGACGGGAAAGGTAAACTCAGCAAGCGTCACGGGGCGACCGGGGTCAGCGAGTTTAAGGCCAAGGGTTACCTGCCCGAAGCGCTCGTCAATTTCCTGCTGCTTTTGGGCTGGCATCCGGCAACCGACCAGGAAATATTCACCCTGGACGAAGCGGTGGCGGCCTTTTCGGTGGAACGGATCAATACGTCGCCGGTGAATTTCTCCCTCGACAAATTGGACTGGTTCAATGGGATTTACATTCGGAAGTTATCCCATGAAGAACTGGCCAAACGGGTGCTTCCGTTTTTACAAAAGGACGGGTTACTGCCGGACCCGTGCCCACCCGAACGTTTTGCTTATTTAGTCCGGCTGATGCCTCTGGTGCAGGAGCGGATCAAGCTTTTGTCCGATATTTCCCAGGCGGTCGGTTATTTCCTGCGGGAGGAGATTGACCCGCCGGCACCGGAACTCCTGCTTGGGAAGAAGGGCACGGTGGCCGAGACGGCGCTGCTCCTGACGGAAGCTGCCACCGTCCTGGAGAAAGTTACGGACTTTAACGAGGAAAATCTGGAGCAAACCTTACGGGCGCTGGCGGAGAAGCTACAGATCAAACCGGGGCAACTCTTTATGCCGGTGCGGGTGGCGGTGACCGGACAGACGGCCACGCCGGGTCTGTTTGAGCTTTTGGCGGCTTTGGGCCGGGAGAGAGTGCTGAAGCGGCTCAAGCAAGCCGTTGCGGTCTTGGAACGGGCGGGAGCAGAGAGCTAAGCGTGGCGCAAGCGACGATTGACCAGCGACGAGCAGGAAGGCGAAGCGTTTGCCAAGTAAAGTAAGGAGGGAACTGTGGTGAAAAAGAAAGCGGTTTTGGTCATTGCCGAACAGCAGTTTCGGGATGAAGAATACCAAGTGCCGAAGGATATTCTGACGGCGGCCGGGATTGAAGTGGTGACGGCGTCCACCACGACGGAGGAAGCGGTCGGAAAATTGGGGCTGAAAGTCCGGCCCGACCTTCTTGTTTCCGACATCAAGCCCGATGACTACGGGGTGCTTGTTTTTGTTGGCGGAGGCGGTTCGGCCCAGTATTTTGACGATGCGGCGGTTCATGCCTTGGCCCGTGATTTTGCGGGAGCCGGGAAAGTGGTGGCCGCGATCTGTATTGCACCGGTGATCCTGGCCCGCGCCGGTCTTTTAAAGGGAAAACGGGCCACGGTTTATCCCGATGGTATTCCCGAATTGGAAAAAGCCGGGGCCGTTTATACCGGTCAGAGTGTCGAACGGGATGGCCGGATCATTACCGGAAATGGGCCGGAGGCGGCAGAAGCCTTTGGCCGGGAAATTGTCGCCCAATTCGCAGCCGGTTAAACAAGCAGGAATTACGGGCAGACGACACAGAATGGTTGTTAGTAAGGGAGGAGCAAGATGGGCCGATTATTCGGAACCGACGGGGTACGTGGCATAGCAAACCGGGATCTCACTCCGGAACTGGCTTTTCAACTAGGACGGGCCGGGGCCCATACTTTGGTAAGGAAAAAGGGGAAAGCGGCCGGGCAAGGCCGGTTGCTGGTCGGCCGGGACACACGGGTTTCCGGAGGGATGCTGGAAGCGGCATTGGTCGCCGGAATTACCTCCACCGGCGTCCAGGCCGAGTTGTTGGGTGTCGTCCCCACGCCCGGGGTTGCTTATTTAGTCCGTAAGTTGAAAGCGGATGCCGGGGTGATGATCTCCGCTTCCCATAACCCGGTGGCCGATAACGGGATTAAGTTCTTTGACGCGCAGGGGTATAAACTCCATGATGAGCTTGAAGCGGAGATTGAAAGTTATCTGAACGGTGAACGGAGTAAGGAGATTCAGCGTCCGGTTGGCTTGGAGGTGGGACGGGTTTTAGACCGGACCACGGACAAAGAGGAGTATGTCAAGCACCTGGCTACCACAATCGGCCGTCGTTTCGCCGGCGCAACCGTGGTACTGGACTGTGCTTTTGGTGCCACCTACCGCATGGCACCGCAAGTCTTTACCGAGCTTGGCGCAAAGGTCGTGACCCTTCATGCGGAAGACGACGGGTCCCGGATCAATGTCCGGTGCGGTTCGACCGATCCCTCCGCGCTGCAGGAGGAAGTGGTCCGTCAGGGCGCCCAGATTGGCTTTGCCTACGATGGTGATGGCGACCGGGTAATTGCGGTTGATGAAAAAGGAGAGGTGGTTGACGGCGATCAGATCCTTGGGATCTGTGGTTTTCAGCTTTTGGCGGACGGCCGTTTGCCCCATAAGACGATTGCGGTCACCGTCTATAGCAATCTAGGTTTGATCGAGGCCTTTCAGGCAGCCGGCGGCCGCGTGGTGGTGACGGAGAACGGTGACCGGCAAGTTTTATCCGCCATGTTGGAGCGGGGCCTGGTTTTAGGTGGGGAACAGTCGGGCCATATTATTTTTTTGGAACACAATAGTACCGGTGACGGTATTCTCACCTCCCTCCAGTTGATGGAGGCCTTTCTCCAGGCGGACCAGCCGGTTTCCGAGTTGAAAAAGAAAATCCGTAAATTCCCGCAGATTCTACAGAATGTGCCCGTGGCCAGAAAAGAAGAATGGGTGCATAACAGGCGGATCAATGAGGTGATTGACCGCTATCGGCAACAGTTGGGTGAGAAAGGCCGGATTTTTGTCCGCGCTTCCGGCACCGAGCCGTTAATCCGCGTGATGGCGGAAGGACCGGATGAGCAGGAGATCCGAAGGATCGTCGGCGCGATTGCCGGTGTCATCGCGGAGGAGTTGGAGTGAGGATAAAGAGCAGGCATTAACCCCGTCGAACCTTGTATTAATTCCCGGACAACGGGCAAGCTAGGTTAAAGGGGGTTGATACTGCTGAAAATAAAAGAGATTATGACTGATAATGTCGCGACGGTTAGTCCGGAGACAACCGTGGTTGAGGCGGCCCGCTTGATGCAACGGCACGATATTGGTTCGCTTCCGGTCTGCGAAGGGCCGGATCTGGTCGGGATCGTTACCGACCGGGATATTGTGGTCCGGAGCGTGGCCCATGGCCAAGATATCACCACGACACCAGTCCGCGAGGTGATGACCCGGACGGTGGTGACGGCTTCTCCCGAGACGGATGTCCACCAGGTGGCGGCATTGATGTCGGGGCAGCAGATTCGCCGGTTACCGGTGGTTGAAAACAACCGCCTGGTGGGGATGGTCTCCCTGGGCGATCTGGCGACTCAGGCCAAAACCGAGGTTGAAGTGGCCACAACTTTGGGGGAGATTTCTCAGCCGGCTGCACCAAAGCGGATGTAAGCGCGGGTTCAAGAAAGGGCTTGTCCCTTTCTTTTTTTATTTTAAATTTTATTGTTTAATGGTTAATTTTCGAAGAATAATGCAAGCTACGGCAGGAAATACTGCGTTTGCCAAGAAACCTTAGCTGGAAAAATTTATAAACGGAGGTTTTTTGGCGATGGAACAGTTGATTGCCAAGATTGACCGGGAATTAACGGTTGAATTGGGTGAGGAAGGGTTTCAGCTTGTGAAACCGACGGCACAAAAGGTTGAGCCCGTCCCCCTCAATGTTCCCGCTGATTTAGCCAGAATCATTGACCATACACTGTTAAAAGCGGAGGCCACTTATAGCGAGATCGAACGTTTATGTGCTGAAGCCAAAGAGTATGGTTTTGCTTCCGTTTGTGTCAATCCGGCCAACATAAGTTTGGCGGTGCGTCTTTTGGGGGAAAGTTCGGTTAAAGTATGCACCGTGATTGGTTTTCCGCTGGGCGCCACTACTTATCTGGTGAAAGCCGCGGAGACACGCGAAGCAGTGGCCAGTGGGGCGGAGGAAATTGATATGGTAATTAACATTGGGGCTTTAAAGTCCGGTTTTTATAACCTGGTTTTCCAAGAGATTAAAGCGGTGGTCGAGGCAGCCGGGGCTCAAGCGTTAACTAAAGTGATAATCGAAACCGGCTTATTAACTACGGAGGAAAAGATTAAAGCCTGTTTACTTGCGCAGTACGCAGGGGCCGATTTTGTGAAAACGTCCACCGGGTTTGGGAAGGGCGGGGCCACCGTTGAGGATGTGGCCTTAATGCGTCTTGTCACCGGTGGACGGATGGGCGTCAAAGCTTCCGGTGGGATCCGCGATTTGGCGACGGCGGTGGCTATGGTGAAAGCTGGGGCCAACCGGATCGGTGCCAGTGCAGGAGTGAAGATTATCCAGGAATTTATCGCCCAGGGTCGGCTGGAGGGTTAAAATCCAATTAATTTTTGGGCCAAAAACCGGGCCAGAAATGGGTGGAATATCAATATATCTGCAGATATCTTTCAATATCTAAGTTTTTGGGCGGAATCCACGGGAAAAGGTTTCCTCTGGCGGAAGGCGAAATTATAACCGGAAATTTGGGCAAAATTCGAAAGACGTAGATGGAGGTTTCCAATGCGGGAATTAATCTTTGGGGTGGTCGGCGGTTTAGCCATCTTCATCTATGGTATGGACTTGATGAGTGAAGGCCTGAAAAAGGTGGCCGGTGAACGCCTACGTAAGATTTTAGAAGCCGTTACCAAAAACCCGTTAATCGGAGTGATCGTCGGTACCGTTGTCACGGCAGTTATTCAGAGCAGTAGTGCCACCACCGTGATGGTGATCGGATTTGTTAATGCCGGGTTGATGAACTTGCAACAGGCGATCGGGGTCATTATGGGGGCCAATATTGGAACCACAATCACAGCTCAAATCATCGCTTTTAAGCTGGATGATTACGCCTATCTAATTGCTGGTCTCGGCTTTGCTCTTTACTTTTTTGGGAAGAAGAAGTTTGCCAGGTACCTTGGCCAAGTCATTTTCGGTTTTGGTCTTTTATTCGTCGGGATCAATACCATGTCTACTGTTTTGAAACCATTGGCGAGCAATCCGACATCCCTCAGCCTGATTACCAAAGTAAGTAACACCCCGTTCTGGGGGGTACTGGTTGGTATAGTCATAACGGTAGTCGTCCAAAGCAGCAGCGCAGTCATTGGGGTACTGCAAAGCCTAGCTTCCCAGCCGGTGGTCGTGGACGGTGCGGTTCGTGCCTTGATCCCTCTCGAAGGAGCGGTCCCGATCCTGCTGGGCAGTAACATTGGCACCACCATCACGGCGATTCTGGCCTCGATTGGGGCCAATAACGCCGCAAAACGGTCGGCTTTGTCCCATACCCTTTTTAACGTCTTAGGGACCGTAATCTGCCTGTTGTTCCTCACCCCTTTTATTCTCCTGGTCTACCGGATCTCACCGGCGCCCAATCCGGCGGGCGGTATTACCGCGGCGGACGTCGTTTCCCGCCAGATTGCCAATGCCCATACTTCATTTAATGCGGTTAATACCCTGATTTGGCTGCCGTTCACCAATTTTTTAGCCCGTTTGGTCACCCGTATGCTTCCGGGGGAAGAACCCATTGCCGAACGCAAAGTACGCTTCCTCGAGACCCATGTGCTTAATAATGCCGACATTGCTCTGAACCTTTCAGCTAAAGAACTCCTGCGGATGGGGAAGATCTCCCAGGAGATGCTGGCGGATGTGGAAAACTACCTCCATACCGGGGAAGCAGAAGACGATCCCAACGGCGTTCAGGAAAAGGAAGACACGCTGGACTATTTACAGACGGAGATCACCCATTATCTATCCACTATCGTTTCCCGTAATACCCTTACGGAGCGGCAGTCCAATCTTTTAGCCCATCTGATGCATATTACGGGTGATCTGGAACGGATTGGAGACCATTGTACCAACATCAAGGAACAGGAGGTTTTTTTAGAGAAAGACCATATTACCTTCTCCGAGATGGCGGTGGCGGATTTAAAGAAGGTTTTTGACCTCACGAACCAAATGTTTACCGCATGTTTGGGGGCCTTGGAAAAGAACAGTGCGGCGCTGGCGATGAAAGTTTTGGAGATGGAAAGCGAATTGGATGTGATCGAAAAAGAGGCCCGGGTTAATCACCTCGAACGGTTGAGTGTGGGCGCGTGTAACCCGAAGGCCGCGATTAGTTTCAATGAATTAATGCGCAATCTGGAGCGGATTGCGGACCACTGTAACAACATTGCCGAGGCGGTTTTGGACCAGATTAGCGTCGGGCGGTAAGACTTAACCGGGTCTTGGGAATTGGATATAATTCCATTGAAGTGGCAATATTGGTGATGGGCGAAATGGGGTTGGTGCGCCAAGGCGCTCATCTCTTGCCATGAGGTTCAGGTTATAAGCGAGATAAGGAAAGGAGAGGAGAATAATGAGTTTAAAGGGAACCCGTACGGAGAAGAACCTTTTGACTGCTTTTGCCGGTGAGTCGCAGGCCAGGAACAGGTATACATATTATGCTTCGCAAGCAAAGAAAGAAGGCTATGTGGAGATTGCCAAACTCTTTGAGGAGACGGCCAATCACGAAAAAGAGCACGCCAAACGGCTCTTTAAATTCTTGGAAGGCGGCTACGATCTGGAAATCCAGGCCGGTTTCCCCGCCGGGAAACTGGGGAACACCGCTGAAAACCTGGAACAGGCCGCGGCGGGCGAGAATTTTGAATGGACCCAGATGTATCCGGAGTATGCACAGATCGCCCGGGAGGAAGGGTTTGAGGATATTGCCAAGGTCCTGGAGTCGATTGCCGTTTCGGAGAAAAACCATGAACGCCGCTTTAAAGAGCGCTTGGCGGCCATCCAAGAGGGAACCGTCTTTAAGAAGGACAAGCCGGTTACTTGGATCTGCCACAACTGCGGTTATATCCACGAGGGAACGGAGCCACCCGCTGTTTGCCCGGCATGTGCCCATCCCCAAGCTTATTTCGCTCCTCAGTGTTAACAGCTGTGCGCCGATTCCAGGCGCGTAACAGCGTAACAACATGACATCTGTTTATGAACGAGGACTATCGGCCGGCTCCACCGGTTGGTAGTCCTTTTTTATTCAGGTATACAGGTATACATTATATCTTGGTCCCCGGCCCGGCGGTTGCCTTGACAGGGGTGGGAAGTCATGTTTTAATTGGGTAATGAGATCGTACGAAGCGGGGGATTTATTTGGTAAAGATTCATGGCAATAAAGGTGTTTATTATCTACACCACCGGTTGTTTGTGGAAGCGGACCGGACACCGGCGGAGATTAACCAGCGTTTACAGGAGGAAGGGCTGGCTCCGGTTCCGACCGAAGCTTTGCAACGGGAAACGGCAAAAACGGGAACGATTGCGTACGGAATTCTCGCGGCTCATAACACCTCCGGCGACCCGGAGCGTTTAAAACTGAAATTTGACGCCCTGGCTTCCCACGATATCACTTATGTCGGGATCATTCAGACAGCGAAAGCCAGCGGTTTAAAGGAATTCCCCCTTCCTTATGTCTTGACCAACTGCCATAACAGCCTGTGTATGGTTGGGGGGACGATCAACGAGGATGATCATGTTTTCGGTTTATCGGCGGCCCGTAAATACGGTGGGATTTTTGTCCCGGCGCACCAAGCGGTTATCCACCAGTACATGCGGGAAATGTTTGCGGGTGGCGGACGGATGATTCTGGGTTCCGACAGCCATACCCGCTATGGCCCGCTCGGAACAATGGGGATCGGGGAAGGCGGTCCGGAACTGGTAAAGCAGCTTTTGGGGCGCACTTACGACCTGGCTTACCCGGAGGTCATCGCGGTCTATTTGAAAGGCGAGCCCGCCTGGGGTGTCGGCCCGCAGGATGTGGCCCTCGCTCTGATTAAAGCGGTCTTTGCCAGCGGTTATGTTAAGAATAAGGTGCTCGAGTTTATCGGGCCGGGGGTGGCCAATTTATCCGTTGATTACCGGAACGGAATCGATGTGATGACGACGGAGACCACTTGTTTAAGTTCGATCTGGCAGACCGATGAGCAGGTGGCGGCGTATCTTGAGGCCCACGGCCGTCCGGATGATTATCGCCGGTTGGCGCCGGCGGCGGTTAGCTATTACGATGGGTTGATTGAGATCGATCTGAGTAAAATCGAGCCGATGATTGCCCTTCCCTTCCACCCGAGCAACGCCTATTCGATCCGGGAATTCAAGGAGAACGCCCGCGACATCATGGCGGAGGTTGAGGCCGAGGCGAAACAGTTATTCCCTTACCCCGAGATCAAGCTGGACCTGATGGGGAAGGTTCGCGACGGGGAGGTGCTCGTCGACCAAGGGGTGGTGGCTGGTTGTGCGGGGGGGACCTTTGAGAATATCTGGTTCATGGCCGAGCTGATGGCAGGGAGACCTACCGGCGCCGGCGAGTTTGCCCTCAGTGTCTATCCGGCGAGCCAGCCGGTTAATTTGGCCTTGCTTAACGCAGGGGCCGCGGCGAAGCTGCTGCGGTCGGGCGTGACTCTGCGGACGGCTTTTTGCGGTCCGTGTTTCGGGGCCGGGGACATCCCGGCCAACGGGATGTTGAGTATCCGTCATACGACCCGTAATTTCCCCAACCGGGAGGGGTCGAAACCGCGGGACGGTCAGTTGGCGGCGGTGGCCCTGATGGACGCCCGTTCGATTGCGGCGACGGCCCTCCGTGGGGGCGTGTTAACGGCCGCCACCGAACTGGAGTTGCCACCGCCCAAAACGGTTCGTTACGATTTTGACCCGCAGATCTATGAACACCGGGTTTATAACGGGTATGGCAAAGCGGATCCGGGTGTCGATTTAAAGTACGGTCCGAACATTACGGATTGGCCGGAGATGATTCCGCTGCCGGCCGGTTTAATTCTGAAACTGGCCGCAGTCATTACCGATCCGGTGACGACTACGGACGAACTGATCCCCTCCGGCGAGACGTCCTCCTACCGTTCCAACCCCTTGAAGCTGGCCGAGTTTACCCTCTCCCGGAAGGAGCCGGATTATGTGCCGAAGGCCAAAGCCATTGCCCGTCTGGAGGCCGAGCGGCGGGCCTGGACGGTGGGGCAGACGCTCCCGCCGGAACTGCGGGAACTTTTTGCGGCAGCCGCGGCCGTAACCGGAGAAACGGCCGAAAAATTAGTGGCCGATACTGGGTTGGGGAGCGCGATCTTTGCGGTGAAACCGGGCGACGGTTCCGCGCGCGAACAAGCGGCTTCCTGCCAGAAAGTCTTGGGGGGTTGGGCCAATCTGGCCATTGAGTATGCGACCAAACGGTACCGGAGCAACCTGATCAACTGGGGAATGCTGCCGTTCACCATTGACCCGGCGGACCAGGTGAAAATAACCGTCGACCGCTATTTGTATATCCCGGGGATCCGGGAGGCGGTCCGTTCCGGGGCGGATGCGGTTACCGCCTATCTTCTTCCCGGTGGCGACACTATCCGGCTCAAACTGGAAAACCTCACCGCCGGGGAGCGGGAGATTATCCTGGCGGGTTCATTGATTAATTATTACGCCAGCCACCAATAAGCACGTGGTGACCAAAAAGAAAAAAGGAAGACGGGAGACCCCTCACCTCTTCCTTTTTTATTCCTTGGTTTCTTTTGCGCTAACCCCTTTCTGAGCTGGGTGTTTTGCGAAGAGGAATAAGGAAGCCATGCCAGTTATAGGATAGAATTAGATCTCTTTACTTCTGACAGACGACATTTTGTGGTAAAATCTTTAGTAAACCTAGGCACTTTCGGAAGGAAAAAGTTGACGAAGGGTGAGGTGATAGCATTATGGTTTTGATCAATGAACGAAAGGATCTAGATCACGATCCGCGCATCTGTGTGCTTGGGGCTGGACATGGCGGGATGGCAATGGCCGGACATTTGGCGATGGCTGGATATAAAGTAAATCTCTACAACCGCTCCGAAGAGCGTCTGGAGCCGGTCCGTTTGATGGGTGGCATCGAGCTTTCCGGGGAGATTGAAGGGTTTGGCCCGATTAATCTGGCGACCAGTAATATTGCCGAGGCGATTCAGGATGCGGAAATCTTGATGGTGGTCGTGCCTGCCAACGGCCATGCGTTCATTGCGGAACAGGCGGCACCCCACCTGCGCGACGGGCAGTATATTCTCTTGAATCCGGGCCGTACCGGAGGGGCTTTGGAGTTTCGGGCGGTCTTAAGGCGCATGGGTTGTAAAGCCCAAGTTATTCTCGGCGAAGCCCAGACCCTTTTATACGCCAGCCGGAATATCAATCCGGCGCAGGTCCGGATCTTTGGTGTGAAGAACAATATTCCCATCGCCGCGCTCCCGGGGAACTTAACGGCGGAATTGGTGGCCAAACTGCGCAAGATCTTTCCCCAATTTGTGCCGGGGGATAATGTCCTGAAGACGAGTTTGAACAATATCGGGGCCATCTTCCACCCGGCGTTGACGGTCCTGAACGCCGCCCGGATTGAGTCGACCCGTGGTGAGTTCCAGTTTTACATGGAAGGGGTGACCCCGTCCGTCGCCCGGGTGCTGGAAGCCATCGATCAGGAACGGGTGGCGGTCGCCGCAGCCCTGGGGATCCGGGCGATGTCGGCCCGGGAATGGTTGTATGTGGCCTATGACGCCCCCGGGAAAACCCTCTTTGAAGCGATGCGCAATAACCCGGGGTACAAAGGGATCAACGCGCCGTCCATGGTTGACCACCGGTATCTTTGGGAGGATGTCTCGATGAGTCTGGTACCCATTGCGTCCCTGGGACGACACTTAAACGTCCCGACGCCGACGATTGAAAACATTATTCATTTGGCCTCCTTGATGAACCAGACCGATTACTGGGCCGAAGGACGGACCATTGAAAAGATGGGCCTGGCGGGTTTGACGGTGGCGGAGATCCGGCGGTTGGCATTGGAGGGTGATGTGTAGTGAAGAAAATTATCGCCGCGACCCTGGGGAATTGCGTGCATGTCGCCGGGGTCCATAATTTCCTTAACCTGGCCGAACTCTGCGGTTACCAGACGACTTTCTTGGGCATCGGGGTTAAACCGGCCCAGATCATCGGCGCCCTGCAAGAAGTGGAGCCGGATTATTTGGCGTTAAGCTACCGCTTGACCCCGGAGGTTGCGGACAAGCTTTTTGCGGAACTGAAAAACGCCCTGCAAGAAGCGGGTCTTAGTCACCAAAAGATCATTTTTGGCGGGACCCCTTCGGTGGCCAAAGTGGCGGCGGAGAGCGGGCTTTTTTGCCGAATCTTCAGTGGGGAAGAGGAAGAAGGCGCGGTAGTTTCTTTCCTGAAAGGGGAGACTACGGGTGAGGCGGCGCGGCTAAGCGGGGATACCCTGGTGGAGCGTCTGGCGCAAAAACAGCCTTATCCGCTGATCCGACACCATTTTGGCCTGCCCAGTTTGGAAGAGACAGTCGAAGGCGTTGCCCGGCTGGCGGCGGCAAAAGTTCTCGACGTTATCTCGATCGGCCCGGACCAAAATGCCCAGGAATCCTTTTTCCGGCCCGCGGAGATGGATCCGCAGCAAGAGGGGGCCGGTGGTGTTCCCCTCCGCCGCGAAGAGGATCTGGTCCGTCTTTATGAGGCGTCCCGGACGGGCAACCGGCCGCTCCTCCGCTGTTACAGCGGGACGCGGGATTTGCTTAAATGGGCGGAAATGACGGCGCGGACGATTAAAAACGCGTGGGCCGCCATCCCGTTATACTGGTATAGCCAGTTGGACGGGCGGGCCAATCGCCCGGTGGCCGCAGCGATCCGGGAGAACCAGGAAGCCATGGCTTGGCACGGGGCCCGCGGGATTCCAGTTGAAGTGAATGAAGCCCACCACTGGAGTCTCAGGGGCGCACCCGATTCGGTGGCCGTGGCCGCCTTTTACCTGGCCGCCTACAATGCCAAAAAGGCCGGGGTGAAAGATTATATCGCCCAAATTATGCTGAACAACCCACCGGGGACCAGCGGGGTCATGGATTTGGGTAAAGCTTTGGCCGGGTTGGAACTGGTTGCCCGTTTGGAAGATGGGGACTTTCGCGTCTACCGGCAGGTCCGGGCCGGGTTGGCCAGTCTTTCCGTGAAACCGCATGTGGCCAAGGGACAACTGGCCGCTTCCACCGTTTTGGGACTGGCTTTGGCGCCTCAGATTATCCATGTGGTTGCCTACTGTGAAGCCGACCATATTGCCACACCCACGGAGATTATCGAGAGTTGTGAGATTGTGCATGGTGTGTTGAAGAACTGCCTGTACGACGCCCCCGATCCGACCACGGACCGGCGGGTGGTGGCGCGCCGCGACGAACTCATTGCTGAAGCGGAACTGATCTTGGACGCCATTTGGCGTCTGGGGGCGGGGAAAACCGCCGATCCCTTCTCTGATCCGGAAACGCTGGCGCAAGCCGTCGCTTTGGGGATCTTGGATGCCCCGCAGTTGAAAGGGTCAACAGTGGCTCCGGGCAAGATCAAAACCCGCATGCACCAGGGAGCTTGCCGGCTTTGGGATGAGGAAACGCAGCAGGTGATCGGCGAAAAAGTGCGCCTTGCCGGTGGAAACTAGTGTTGCCGCGATGGGACGGGGCAAGCGAAAAAAACCACGGCGGTTGCGCGGACTGGTCCTGTTCGTCACGGCTTTCGGCTTGACCATCTCCGTGGTTTTCGGGTTCTACCTTGGTTATTTGAGCGGTCGTTGTTATGGGTACGAACACTTGACTGGAGTTTTGGGTGCGGTGGCCGGTTTTCTGGTGGGGCTAACCGGCCTGATCTTTCTGGCTAAAGGGGAAAGTTAAGGAAATGAAACAAGAATTTTAATTTTGTTCAAGAGGACTTTTGTCATTTGTTGTCGAAAAGAGGCTATTGTTCTCACCACTTCTGGTTAATCTTGCGAAGGGGGGAAGAAAATGGTGAACGCGATCTGGCAAGAGTTGACGGCAGTCGAGGAAGAAGCGGACCAACTAGTTAATGCGGCAAAACAAGAAGCCGAGGCGTATCTGGCCCAACAGCAACAAGAATTGGCCGCCGAACGGGAGTCAATGCTGGCGACCGCGCGGAAAGAAGGCCAGGCTGAACTGGCCAGAAGGGTGGCCGAGGCAGAAGAGACCGTTCAGGAGTTGCGTCGGCGGACCGATCTGGAGATCAAGGATCTCCGCAGCAAAGCCGCGGCGAAAGGATCCGCGGTCGTAGATTTTATCAAAGAAAGGATTAGAGGATAAATGGCTATTGTACCGATGAAACGCCTGGAGCTATACGGCTTAGCTGAGCACAAATCCTCTTTTCTTTCGGAACTGCAACGCCTTGGTTTAGTGGAACTGATCGAACCGACCACGGAAGAAAAACGTTTGGAAACGGAAGAGGAGATCGCAGCCAAGCTCCGCCAGATTGAGGAAAGGCTGGGTGAGATCACCCGGGTCTTAGCTGTTTTTGAACGTTTTGCGCCGCAAAAGCCAAATTTTGTTGAACAGTTCTCCGGGATCAAGACAGTCTTAACTTGGGAGGAACAACAAAATTACTTGGCGAAACGGGACGAAGCCAAAGCCCTGGCCGACCAGATATTTACCATCGAGCAAGCATATAGCCTGCTTGAGCAGGAAAAAGCCAAGGCCGAACGGGAGATTAAGGCTTTACAGCCCTGGGCGAAACTGGATCTTCCCGTGGAAGCGTGGCGCGGCTCACGGCGGATCGCGGTTTTCCTTGGCAGTTACGACCGGGATCCCCAGCTTTTATCACAAGCGTTGGCGGAAGAGGAGATTGCCCACTGTTACCAGGAGATTGGTGAGCACGAAAGCCGGATCTATGCCGTCTTTTTCTGCTGGCGGGAAACACGGGCGGCGGAGATTTTACGGGAGAAAGGGTTTGTGCCGGCATGGCCGGAGCTGACCACGGGAACCGTTGGTGAGCGGCTGGCGGCCTTAAATGAAAAAATGGAGCAACTGGCAGCGGAGATGGCCAAACATGCCGCTACTTTGATGGAACTGGCGGCGGAACGCCCGTTCTTCCAGACCCTGTATGATTACTGGCATAACCAGAAGCGGCAAGTGGAAGCCCAACGCCAATTGTTGGTGGGGAAGGCGGTTTTTGGCCTTCACGGTTGGGTCCCTGCCGCGCAGGCGGCACGGGTGGAGAAAGTGATTTCTGCGCTCAAGTTGCCCCATTGTTTACGCTTTTCCGAACCGCAGGCCGGAGAGGAGATCCCCATTCTCTTGAAGAACAAAAAGCTGGTTACCCCCTTTGAAAGACTGGTGGAATCCTTCAGTTATCCGCGGCAGGATGAGGTGGATCCCTCGGCGGCGATTGCCCCCTTTTACTTCTTGTGTTACGGCATGGCATTGGGCGACGCCGGTTATGGCGCCCTGCTGGCCCTGATCTGTGCGGCGCTTATGGCGAAGATAACGATGGGGCCGGGCGGGCGGAAGATGGCGAAGTTGTTCATCCTCAGCGGTTTGGGCGCTGTCTTCTTCGGGTTGATAACTTCAAGTATCTTTGGCTATTCCTTCTTTAACGGCGCTTTTAATGTGGTAGAGAATCCTCAGCTTCTCTTGGTTCTTTCCCTAGGATTGGGCTTGGTTCAGTTGTATGTCGGGACGATCATCAGCGCGTGGATCTGTATAAAAAATGGCGATGTTGCGGAAGCGGTCTGGGGAAAAGGCGTTTGGCTCCTCTTTTTGACCGGAATTTTGCTCATGGTTGGCGGCTCCTACATCGGGCTAGGCGCCTACACTGAACAGTTCAAATACGGAACCCTCATTGCGGCGCTGCTGTTGATCGCCGGCAATGCCCGGGGGAAAAGAAGATTGGTTGAGATTCTAAAAGCGATCCCCGCCGGGTTGTTGGACATCTACGGGAGTGTCAGTTTCTTCAGTGACGTTCTCTCCTATTCCCGGCTGATGGCTCTGGGCCTTTCCGGAGCGGTGATGGCGTCAATCATCAATTTGTTTGTGGAAATGTTGTGGGGTGCACCGTTGGGCTGGCTCTTTGCCGTACTCATCTTCGTCATCGGGCATGGGCTTAATTTTGGCCTCAACCTGCTCGGTGCTTACGTGCATGCCAGCAGATTACAGTATTTGGAGTTTTTCGGTACCTTTTTTACCGGTGGCGGGAGGCCTTTTGCTCCTTTTAAACTGGAGAATATAAATATTTTCTTAAAAAAGGAAAGAGAGGTATAGGAAGATGGCTTTAGGAACTCTGTATGCATTTCTAGGCGTCGCAATTGCGGTCTTGTTGTCGGGAATTGGCTCCGCTTTAGGAGTGAGCATTGCCGGGCGCGTCGCGGCGGGCGTGGTCACCGAGGATCCGAAAAAATTCGGGCAGACTCTGGTCCTGACGGCCCTTCCGGGGACGCAAGGTATTTACGGTTTTGTTATCGGCATGCTGATGGTCTTTAAGTTTGCAGCGGTGCCCGGGCCGATTTCGTTGGAAGCCGGTTTCCGTTTTCTCGTTACCGGGTTACCCATTGGTGTTGTCGGCTTGTTGTCTGCGATATACCAGGGCAAGGTCGCGGCGGCCGGGGTGGGCATCGTCGCGAAAAGGCCGGAAGAAGCCGCGAAGGGGATCGTTTATGCCGGTTTGGTTGAGACTTACGCTATTTTAGCCTTTATTATCTCGTTCTTCCTCTATAACACGATTACGCTTTAGGTGGGATAAATGATGGCCCAAGAATTAACGGAACTGACGAGCCGGATTATGGAGGCCGCCCGGGAGGAAGCCGCAGCGATTGCGGCCCAAAGCCGGGAAGAAGCACAGCGCTTGGCGGCGGATTTCCGGAAAGAAACGACCGAAAAGGTTGAGGCCATCCGGGAGGAATACCGTCGCCGGGGTGAAGAAGAAGCGCGCCGCCTAATCCGGGAGGCCGAGCTTGAAGCAAAACTGCGTCTTTTGCAGACGAAGCAGGAATTGGTCCATGCCGCTTTCGAACAGGCATTGGACGCTTTAACTGCGATGCCGGCGGCAGAAAAGGCCGCCCTTTATCAAGAACTGCTTTGGGCGGCGGTGGAGAGCGGGGAAGAAACGATCGCGGTTTCTGCTGCTGAAAGAGAACTTTGGCAAAAGATTATTGCGCAAGTGAATCAGGAATTGGTGAAGAACGGCCGCAGTGGGAATTTACAATTACGGCCGGAACCGGCAGCGATTAGAGGAGGATTCCTCCTCCTCAGTTCCAATTACGAAGTCAATGCTTCCTTGGAATCAATTGTTGCCGATTTAGAAGACCGCTTCTTTCCGGAGGTTGCCGGGATTCTATTTTCATAACGGGGGGGAGTTTTGATGGCAGAAAGAGATTACGCCTACGCCGTTGGGCGGATACGTATCCTTGAGACGAAATTGCTCCCCGCTAGTTTTTTTGAGCGGCTGCTCAAAACGGCTTCGGTCCAGGAAGCCCTGCGTTTGTTGGCGGAAACGGACTATTCCGCGGAAACGTTGGCCGTCGATTACGAAGCGGCTTTTGAAGCGGAACTGGAGGGGGTTTATCGTTTTCTGCGCGGTTTGACCGACGATGCCCCCGAACTTTTGGTCTTCTTACACCGCTGGGATGTGCACAACTTAAAGCTCTTGGTCGTGGCCGACGGGCGTGGCCAACCGAGTCGGCTGGGGGTTATCCCCTTTACCGAGCTGAAACGGATGGTCGCTGCCGGTGATTATACCGGATTACCCCGGGAAATTGCCGCCACTTTGGCCCAACTGCCCGAAAGTGGGCCGGAACGGGCGGCCGCCTTGGATCAGGCTTACTACCGGTATGGCCAGCGGATCCTGGACAAGGGTCCGGTCCTGCTTCGGGATTACTGGCGGGCACGGCGGGATCTCTTAAATCTGATGATCTTTCTTCGTTTACGGAAAAAGGGCGTTTCCGCTCAAGAATTCACCAGATTTATGGTGGAGCCGGGAGTACTTGACCGCAATCTGCTGGAGCAATACGCCGAAAACCAACTGCCGTTGACAAAGGTTTTAGCGTATACTCCTTACCGGAACTTGGGGCCTGGGGAGGAAGGAATGGAACGCGCCCTTCCCGATCTGGAGCGGACCATTGATAATCTGCTCTTGGAAATGATCGCGGAGGCCAAAAGGATTCCCCTGGGGCTCGAACCGTTGATCGGCTATCTGCTGGCGAAAGAACGGGAGATCCTTAATCTGCGCCTGGTGCTCACCGGTAAGTTGAATAAACTTCCGGAGGAGACGGTCAGGAGGAGGTTGCGGAATGTCTACATTTAAAATGGCCGTCATCGGAGAAGAGGATTTGATTCGGGGTTTCGGCCTCTTGGGGTTGGAGCTTTTTCCGGTGGCCAGCGGTCAAGAAGCCAGAGATGTTCTTTTTAAGTTAAAGGACGACCAGAATTACGGGGTGATCTACATCACAGAATCGATCGCCCAGGGCTTTACGGATGAGATCGAGGAGTGGGGTAGCAGACCGTTACCCTGTATCACCTATATTCCGGGCGTGGCCGGCAGTCAAGGCTACGCGGCGGAACGGATCCGCCGGATTGTGGAGAAAGCGGTTGGTGTCGATATCGAAAAGGGGAAAGAGGTCGGTAACAAGTGAGTACGGGAAAAATTATCAGAGTGGCCGGACCTTTGGTGGAGGCCGAAGGCATTCCGGGCGCGAAGATGTTTGATGTGGTCCGGGTTGGGAACGAAAGGTTAATTGGGGAGATTATTGAGCTCCGCGGGGAAGTGGCCTCGATTCAGGTCTATGAAGACACGAGTATGATTGGCCCCGGCGCACCGGTGGTCTCGACCGGTCTGCCGCTAAGCGTGGAGTTGGGACCCGGGCTCATTAGTTCAATTTACGACGGGATCCAACGTCCGCTTGATGTTTTAGCCTTGCAAGGGAACCGCCTGGCCCGGGGGATTGAGGTCCCCGGCCTGGCGCGGGATAAAAAGTGGACTTTTACCCCCCGGCTGGCGGTGGGCAATGAAGTGGAACCCGGTGATGTCATTGGTGTAGTCCAAGAGAACGTTGTTGTTGAGCACCGGATTATGGTCCCGCCGGGGGTAAAAGGAAAAATTGCCAAAATTGAAGCGGGCGATTTTACGGTTGAGGAAACGATCGCCGTGGTCGAGACGGAAGCGGGACCGCGGGAACTGACCATGATGCAACGGTGGCCGGTGCGCCGGGCCCGTCCCTACCGGGAGAAACTGGCCCCGGACCGGATTATGACGACCGGACAGCGGATCATCGATACCTTCTTCCCGATCGCTCGTGGCGGGACGGCGGCGATTCCCGGGCCCTTTGGGAGTGGAAAGACGGTGGTCCAACACCAATTGGCCAAGTGGTCCGACGCCGACATCATTGTGTATGTAGGTTGCGGCGAGCGGGGGAACGAAATGACCGACGTTTTAAATGAATTTCCGCAGTTGCGTGACCCCCGGACCGGTGAGGACTTGATGAAGCGAACCGTTCTCGTGGCCAATACCTCCGATATGCCGGTGGCGGCGCGGGAGGCTTCGATTTATACCGGGATTACCATTGCGGAGTACTTCCGTGATATGGGTTATAACGTGGCAATTATGGCCGACTCCACTTCCCGTTGGGCGGAGGCGCTCCGGGAAATTTCGGGACGGTTGGAAGAGATGCCGGGTGAAGAAGGCTATCCGGCCTATTTGGGTTCGCGGCTGGCTGAATTTTACGAGCGGGCAGGGCGCGTCCGTTGTTTAGGCCAGGACGGACGGGAAGGTTCGATTACCGCGATTGGTGCCGTTTCGCCTCCGGGGGGCGACCTTTCTGAACCGGTGACCCAGAACACCCTGCGGGTGGTCAAAGTCTATTGGGGTTTGGATTCGGCACTGGCCTACAGCCGTCACTTCCCGGCGATTAACTGGCTGCAAAGTTACTCCTTGTACAACGAACGGTTGGATGATTATTTCCGGACCGAGATCGGGGAAGAATGGGTTAATCTCCGCCGCCGGGCGATGCGCATTCTCCAGCAGGAGGCCGAACTGGAAGAGATCGTGCGCTTGGTCGGGCTCGACGCCCTCTCCCCGCGGGATCAGCTGACGCTGGAAGTGGCCCGTTCGATCCGGGAAGACTACCTTCATCAAAACGCCTTCCATGAAATTGATACCTATACCTCCCTCGATAAGCAGTTGGCGCTCTTACGGATCGTCCTCACCTTTGCCGACGTGGGCCTGGCTCTGTTGGAGAGAGGAGTGGGGATCCAAGAAATTCTCGCCTTAAAGATCCGGGAACGTATTGCCCAGGCCAAGTTTATTTCCGAGGACAAGATGGAGGAATTCACCAAGCTACAGGCTGATCTCGAACAACTGGCCAAAGACACGGAGCTTGCCGGGGAGGTGGTTTAGATGTTGAAAGAATACCGTACCGTACGGGAAGTCGTCGGTCCGTTGATGTTAGTGGATAAGGTGGCCGCGGCCAATTATGAGGAACTGGTCGAGATTCAGCTGGCCAGTGGCGAGATCCGGCGGGGACGCGTCTTGGAAGTCAATAAAGATAAAGCCCTGGTCCAACTCTTTGAAGGATCGGCCGGCTTGAATCTGCACGACAGTCGTGTCCGGTTTTTGGGGCGCAGTATTGAACTGGGAGTCTCCCCCGACATCCTTGGGCGGGTCTTTGACGGCATGGGACGCCCGAAAGATAAAGGCGCACCGATCATTCCCGAAATGAAATTGGATATCGACGGGACGCCGATCAACCCGTATATGAGAGATTATCCGTCCGAATTTATCCAGACTGGAATTTCGGCGATTGACGGCCTGAATACACTGGTCCGCGGGCAGAAGCTGCCGATTTTTTCGGGTTCCGGCTTGCCCCATGCCCAACTGGCGGCACAGATTGCCCGCCAAGCCAGGGTGCGGGGTCAGGGGGAACGCTTTGCTGTTGTTTTTGGCGCGATGGGGATTACTTTTGAAGAAGCCGACTATTTTATCTCTGACTTCCGGCGGACCGGCGCTATTGAACGGGCGGTTCTCTTCATGAACCTGGCCAATGACCCGGCCATTGAGCGGATCTCCACCCCGCGGATGGCCTTAACCGCTGCGGAATACTTGGCTTTTGAGTTGGGCATGCACGTACTGGTGATCTTGACCGACATGACCAACTATGCCGAGGCCCTTCGTGAAGTGTCCGCGGCGCGGAAAGAAGTGCCGGGGCGACGGGGTTATCCGGGTTACCTTTACACCGACCTGGCGACCCTTTACGAACGGGCGGGCCGGATTAAGGGGATTGACGGGTCTATTACCCTGATTCCAATCCTGACGATGCCGGAAGACGATAAAACCCACCCCATTCCCGACTTAACCGGATATATTACGGAAGGCCAGATTATCCTCAGCCGCGAACTCCACCGGAAGGGAATCTATCCCCCCATTGATGTCTTACCGTCGCTTTCGCGTTTGAAGGACAAGGGGATTGGTGCCGGCAAGACCCGCGAAGATCATGCGGACACCATGAACCAGCTCTTTGCGGCTTACGCCCGGGGGAAAGAGGCTAAGGACTTGGCGGTCATCCTTGGGGAAGCGGCCCTGACCGATCTGGATAAGAAGTTTGCCGCTTTTGCCGATGAGTTTGAAGACCGTTATGTACGGCAAGGGTTTGAGGAAAACCGCAGTATCGAAGAGACCCTTGACCTCGGCTGGGAGTTGTTACGCCTTATCCCACGGGGTGAATTGAAGCGGATTCGCCAAGAGTATCTCGATAAGTACTACCCGGAAGCGTAGGGCAGAGCAGAAATTACTACTTCAGGCCTTGGGGGGTGATCGATTGGAGATCCGGGTGAACCCAAACCGGATGGAGTTGACACGGCTCAAGAAGCGGTTGGCGACGGCGGTGCGTGGCCATAAGCTGCTCAAAGATAAACTGGACGAGTTGATGAAAGACTTCTTCGACTTGGTGGAAGAGAACCGGAACTTACGCCGGCAAGTGGAGGAGAACCTAGATACGGCCCTTGGTGGGTTGGCCATGGCGCGAGCCGTCATCTCCCGGTCGGTTTTGGAAGCGGCGATTACTACTTCCCGGGGGGAAGCGGCGTTGCAAGCAAGGACCGTTTCCCGGATGGGTGTGGAAGTACCCCTCTTTCAACTGGCGATGACACCCGCTTTGGGCAACGGTTTTGGAATGACCGAAACCTCGGCCGAGTTTGATGAGGCCATCGACCTTTTGGCCAACAGTTTTCAGACCATGATCGAACTGGCCCAGGTGGAGAAGACCGTTGAGTTGATGGCGGCCGAGATCGAACGGACCCGCCGCCGGGTGAACGCCTTGGAGTATGTGCTTATTCCCCAGTTGCGGACCCAGATTAAGTACATCACCATGAAGCTGGAGGAGAACGAACGGGCTAACCTGGTCCGGTTGATGAAGGTTAAAGATATTGTGCGAAACAGGTAATTGCCTACCAAAAAGCCTTGGTTTCTGATCAGAAACCAAGGCTTTTATATTGGCCAAATACACCTTGTCTTGGGAAATAATCGATGGTAATATATGTTTATAGCAACAATTTCCAGAGAGGCCTGGATAAAGCGGGTTGCTAACATACACCGATGGATAAAGACCATTGATATGTAGAACTAATTTCCGGGCAAGTTTGGGCGTGGGTTACCGGTATATTGATGGCGTGAATTTGTCCGGAATTACCGACGAGGACCTAAAAGGTGTTGTTACCAGTCTCAACTTGAAGTTTGGGGTGTTTTAAATCCGTCAAGGAAGAAAAACGGGAGGACGTGAGCTTTGCCGGAGCGTTGGCCGGCGGCGGAAGCAAAGTGGGGACGTGAGCCCTTCTTGGCTTCATGAGAGAAGGAGTGGCGTGCAGGGTGACAGCGAAAAAAAAGAGGTTTATGGTGATAACGGGGGTGGTTCTTCTCTTCCTTCTTGGTCTGGCGGTTTGCTATTATACCGGCGTTGCCGTCTTTAAAAGCGCCATGCAGTTGTCGACGAATGAGGCAACCAGTTCCGCGCGGATGGAATCTTTTTTGCAGGAAAGAGGTTTTGCTTTAGCGCACTTCAAAGAAGAGTACATTATTGAAACGGTTTCGATCCCATCGACCTTGGACGGCCATCTCATCCCTGCCGACTTCATCAGCGTTGACGGGAACTGGGATGAGGATACGGTCATCATGGTTCACGGCCTTGGCGGCAGCCGGATTTCTGTTTATCCTTGGGCCGAGGTATTTCTGAAAAACGGTTACAATGTGGTGGCCTACGATCAACGGAGCGCGGGGGAGAATACGGCACCGTACACCACCTTCGGTTATCTGGAAAGTCACGATCTCCGCGATTATGTGGATTATGTAAAAACCAAGCTCAGTGCAGGGAAGAAGATTGGGGCCTGGGGCGTATCCTATGGCGGGGCCACGGTCGGTATTTATCTCGGGTCCCCCCATGCCAATGCCAACCTGGATTTTGCGATTATCGACTCACCGGTCAGCAGCATGCGCCAGATGATGGCCGAGGGAATGGCGAACATGGATTTGGGGGGGATTCCGGTTGGTTTTTTAATGGCCATGGGAAACCTGATGACCCGGTGGAAACTGGGGTTTTCCTATGAGGATGCCGAAGTTGCCCGGCACATTGGAAAAACACAAGTACCGGTTTTGGTCATCCACAGCCGGGCTGATGTGGTCACCCCGTATTTTATGGGGCGCGATCTTTATGCGGCTGTTCCCCACGGTAAGAAAAGGATGTATACGGTTGAAGACAGTGCCCACGCCGATGTCTTTTTTGATGATCCTGAAAACTACGAAAAAGAGGTCGTTGGTTTTATCAACCAGGTCCGGTAGCGGTCACGGACAACTCCCCAGATACCACGTGCAGACCGGACTCCATTGGCAGTCCCCGCAGAGCATGGCCCGTTGGGCGCGGGTGGAAAATGTGGTGTTTATCTTCGTGAAAAACCATTCTGCCGTGGCCGTTTGGTTTGCTTCGAGCCCCGTCTTTTTGAGGACGGCCAAATCCAACATTTCCATTTGGTGCTCGGTTCCCTCATCTTGCCGGCATTCCGCTTCCCGACAATGGGGACACCCGCTACAGACGGTATCGCAAGTAGTAACCACCTCGATCAGCAAGTCGGGGTGGTTTTTTAGTTTTGTGACGATTTCTTGCAAATGATCGACAAAAGCGTCATTATAGCCAAAACCCTGAAATCCTTGCAGACAGAGAAGATGATGGGCGCGAATTTTTAGTGGGAACGCCACCTCCCCTCACCCCCTTTTGGTAAACACAATCACAAGGAAAACGAAGAGGCATAGGGTGAAGATGAGCCAGTCGCTGGTTTTGCTTTTAAACGCGGCTTTGGTCCGTATTTCCGAATAACCCCTCGCTTCCATGGCCTCTACGATCTGATCGGTACGGTGCAGTGTCTGTTCGAGGAAGGGCAAAACCGTATAATACATGCGCTTGATGGGATTTTTCCGCACCTCAAGACAACGGGCCTTTTGGGCGCGGCTCATTTCGGCAAATTCGATAAAGAGCACGGGGATTAGTGCAAAAGTGAGCTGGATCATGGTTGCAATCCTTACCTCCGGGACAAAAGGAAGCGGGCGCAAGCACCATTCAATAACGTGCCGCAAGGTTCGTAAAGGTGTGGTTCCGGTGGTAACGACACAGATTAGAATAATGTTGATTAACCGGCCGGCAAAGCGGAGACCGGTAATAACGCCTTGGACAGTAACGCCGGGCAGTGGCAGGTTGGGGATGGGGTCCCCGGGGATGGTAGTGGCGTTAATGCTGAGAACCACCCAAATGATGAGGGCGAAAAACTTTAGTTCCTTCAACAAGGCCGCCCAAGGGAGTTTGGCCACACGTAAAGCGATGCAGAGAAGGCAGAACAGTACTAAATAGTGGCGTAATGCGCCGGCTAAACTGGCGGACACACTGAGCAGCAGCATCGAGCCCAGCTTTAGGCGGCCATCCATCCGGTGTAAGACGGTATCCCGGTGCAGATAACGGAAGAGAGTCATTTCAGCCATGACAGTTCTTTAACCTCCTCGCCCTTCCGCAAAGGCATGCGAACGCCATACCTTTCCACTCCATGGACGACGGCTTCTGGCCTGCCGTCCGCCACCAATCTCCCTTGGTAGAAGATGACCAGCCGGCCCGCATGGGCCAGCACCTTTTCGAGCTCATGGGTGATCAACAGGATCGTATGGCCCGCGGCATGGAGGCGTAAGATTTGTTGCAGAATTTGAACCACTCCAGGATAGTCGAGACCGGTAAAGGGTTCATCCAGGATGATGATCTGCGGTTTCATGGCCAAGACCCCGGCGATGGCCAGTTTGCGCTTTAAGCCGCCCGAAAGAACACGGGGACTTTGGTGGGAAAACCGGCTTAGGCCGACTAAAGCCAAGGATGCTTTGACAATTGAATCTACTTGCGCAGGGGGCAGATTAAGGTTTTCGGGACCAAAAGCAACTTCTTCGGCGACGGTCTGACCCACAAACTGCCGGTCGGGATCCTGGAAGACCAGCCCGACCTTTTTTCTGGCTTCGATTAAATTCTTGGTTATGGGTTGACCGTCGAGCAGCACTTGACCCTTGGTCGGTGTAAGCAAGCCGTTGAGGTGGCGGGCGAAGACGGTTTTTCCTGAACCGTTGGCCCCGGCAATGATCACAAATTCGCCGGCGTTGATCTTTAAATTGATCTGTTCAATACCGACGGTCCCGTCGGGGAAAATATGGGTTAAGTCTTGTGTTTCGATTATTGACATTGCTTTGCTTTCTCCCACTTTGAAAATAATTATTCGTTTTCACGGAATGATTTAGTAGCCTGGTTGGAAACGGGGGCGCAGAACACGGGCCAAAGCAACGGCCACGATGATCTTAATCACGGTACCCGGAATGAAGGGAACCAGTCCGGCGGCCATAGCGGCACCCCAACCGCACTGGAGCACTGCTTTCAACCATGGCACCCCAACACTATAGAGCAGCAGATTCCCGACGGTTAAAGCCGTGAGCGCTTTGCCCAGGGACAGTTTTTCTTTGTTTGCCGGCAAACCCACGGCACCGACGAGCAACAAGTATCCAAATAAAAAACCACCCGTCGGACCAAACAGCACGGCTAGTCCGGAAGCGCCGCCGGCAAAGACGGGCAGCCCAAGGAGGCCCAGGAAAAGATAGAGCGCCACCGCGGTCAATCCCCCTTTCCAACCGAGGAAAAGTCCGGTAACCATAACAAAGAAATCCGCCAAGACAATGGGCACAGGGCCGACCGGCAGCGGTATACTTATGTAGCCGCCAATGATGATCAGGGCGGTAAACAGGGCAACGTTGACGGTCATCCGTAGATCGACCCCGGTCTGGGCCTCTTTTAGTGTTGGTAGTGATTTAAACGGTTTTGCTTGACCCATCTGGAAAAGCTCCTCCTTATATACACACTAAACTATGGAATTATAATTCATTATGGTCTATTTTTCCCTAATTGTCAACCACAAATAAATATCGGGTTGACAATCGGGAGATGGTGTTGGTGACTAGGGGCCGTCCCTTTTTTATTTGTTAAACTACTGTGAACAGCGGATTTTCTTTCATCGTTTTTTCGGAGTTGACGCTTCAGCACCTGCATGGACATATGCTAAAAACACATTTTATCTTTTGATAAAAAAATTTTGTAAAAAAGGAGGATATTAATAAAGCAGGTCGAATATAGTACTGCGAATGGACATATGTAAAACATCTCATTAACAAATTTTCAGTAAAAAATACGGCGCCCTAGTAGGAGGATAATTTAATGTACGCAGGGAGAGTAATCGGTACAGTGGTCAGTACGAAGAAGGACGAAAAGTTAAAAGGGCTTAAAATGCAGATTGTGCAGCCGGTTAGCCTGTTGACGTTAGAGGATGAGGGGAAACCGGTGGTGGCAATTGATGCGGTTGGGGCCGGCCTTTCCGAGATTGTTCTGGTCGTTGGGGGTAGTTCCGCCCGGCAAACCATCTTGACCAATAACACACCGGTCGATGCCACGATCATGGCCATAGTAGATTTCATTGATATTGAAGGGAAAAAGATCTTTGCGAAAGGAAGACAGGAGGAGGCGGACGGATGAAGATCGCGATTGCAGGTGACCATGGCGGCTATGCGTTGAAAGAGAAATTGAAAGTCTATATCCAGGAGGAACTGGGCCACGAATGCCAGGATTACGGTTGTTACCAACCGGAGGCCTGTGATTATCCGGATTACGCCTTTTTGGTGGCGGGTGCCGTGGCCAATGGGGTTTGCGATTTCGGAATTATGAT
>JAAYHQ010000031.1 GCA_012727425.1 Bacillota bacterium | reverse complement strand
CGGCGGTCGGCGGTGCCGCTTTCGGTTTGGCTAAAAAGATCAGATAATACAGCTTGGCAAAGGAGGCGGCGGTCCCCACTCCCACCAGGAAAAAGAGGGGTTCCAGCCGGCGCGCCCAGGGGGCGCCGGTTTCCACCGTCAGACTTAACGCCCGGTGGAGCAGGGTCTTACTGGCATAACCATTCAGTCCCGGCGCACCGGTAATCCCCAACACCGCCAGCAGCATAAGGAAAGCGGTGACCGGAAAACGGCGCCACAACCCACCCAGTTTATACAGGTCCGTTTCTTGCGTGTGGAGATAGATCACACCCACGCCGAGGAAAAGGGCGGCTTTGAAGAGGGCGTGATTAAAAAGATGATAGAGCGCGCCCACCAGACCAAGCTCGCCGACGGCACCCGGGGCAAGGCCGATCCCCAAACCAAGAAGGATATAGCCCATCTGGCTAACACTATGGTAAGCCAAGAGCCGTTTTGCGTCGCTCTGGAGCAGGGCGGCCCCGACCCCGACCAGCATTGTACCCGCACCAAGCAGGGCCAGACCCGGTCCGAACCAACCAAGCCCCTTCCCCAAGGTCCGGCCCCAGCCAGCCAGCGCGCCCACCCGGATTAAACCGTAGACACCTACCTTGAGCAGGAGTCCCGACAGAAGTGCACTGGCGGGCGTTGGCGCCACCGCGTGCGCCCGGGGCAACCAAAGATGCAAGGGGACCATCCCCGCCTTAATACCAAAACCCACTATGAAAAGGGCCAGGCTCCAGGCGAACATGGCAGGGTGCAAAGGTGTTACCGGACCGGTCCCGATCAGCGGCACCCCCCCGGTCGCCACAGTCATCAGTACAATGCCTAAGGCCAGCAAAAGTCCGCCGCCAATGCTGAAGAACAGGTAGTAATAACCGGCGCGGACCGCTGCCCGGTCCCCCCGGTGAATCACCCAGAAAAATGAGGCCAGCGTCATCAACTCGAAGCAGAGGAGCAGAGTCAGCAGGTCGCCGGCGAGAAACAGGCCCAGAACAGCCGCTAAGGTCAGTAAAGTACAGAGGGCAAAGCGCCCGGTTCCACCCTCCTGCTTCATGTAGTCCGGCGTATAAAGCGCCACCACCAACCAGAGAAAGACGGTCAAGAGGACAAAGAGGACGGTAAGGGCATCGGCGTAAAAGGACGGCTGGTAGGGACCGGGCAACGGAAACGACAGAGCAACGGCGTCCCCGGTAAAGACACTACGCAGACCGAACCCGCTTAAAATGAGCAGCAGTGTGCTGGTGAGCAAAGGAATGTTCAGCGCCCGGCCCCGTTTTGACCACAAGAAGCCGGCCCCGGCCAGCGGGACCAGGGGCAGAATGGCCAGTAACATTGAGTGGCCTCCTTTCGTACAGAACTACGGATCTGCTTTCGTCAGAGACTATGGATCCGGCTTAGTTTAGCGGGGGAATGCTTTCCCCCCGTGCCTTTTCGTAGAACATTGTTTTTAAGGATGATTAAGAGTCGAACACCATCACAAGCGAAGGCGACGCCAACCCCAAGCCCGGCGCCCAGCGCTTTCCCCCGGCGCACCGGGGGCACCTGGCGGATAGCCGGGGCTTCATCTTAAAAGAATTAAAAGAACCAATCAACCACCGCCTGCACCCCCGGCCAGACCAAGCCCGGGAAGAGACCCATCCCCAGCCCAATCACCACCAAAAGCAGGGTAGGGGCCAGCATCAAAGCCACCCGGACGCCCCCCTCTTCCGGCGCGGGCGACGGTGTTCTTTCCGCCCGAAACGCCTTGACCACCACTGGAATGAAACAAACCGCATTAAGGAACCCGCTCACAACCAAGACCACCGCCAGCGGCCATTTGCCCCCGGCCACACTGCCCTGCAGCAAATAATATTTTCCCCAAAAAGTGCCCAGCGGCAGCATGCCGATCATCCCCATGGTGGTGACCGCGAAGGCGGCCATCGTCTTGGGAAGGACCCGCCCCACGCCGCCCATGCGGCTGACCCGGGTCACCCCGGTCTGCTCCGCGATGAGCCCCACACAGAAGAAGAAGGCGGTTTTCAACACCGCGTACCCGATCATCTGCAGGACCGCTCCGGCCAAACCCCAGGGATGCAGGGTAATGGCCCCCAAGAGAATATAGGAAAGATGGCTGATGGTCTGGTAAGCCAACCGCCGCTTCAATTCATCCTGCCGCAGGGCGACGATGATCCCCGCCAAGATTGTACCCGCCGCCACCCAGGGCAGGAGGGCGCCAACCCCCAACTCGGCCAAGAGCCCGGTCCCAAACACCGAATAGACCACCCGCAAAAGGCCATAAACCCCGGCGTAGACGACGGCCACCGCGTGCAACAGCGCACTCACCGGGGTGGGGGCCACCATCGCCGCCGGCAACCAGCGGTGCAACGGCATGAGGGCCGCCTTGACCCCGAACCCGACCGTAAACAAGAACAAAAGCCAGTTCAATCCAATTTTAAACCCGCCGGCCAGGATCGGTCCGCCGGCAAAATCCAACCGCCCGCCCCACACCGCCGTAAGCACAATCGCCAGCAGAAGGACCGCCGCCCCCGCCAGGTTATACAAGAGATACTTGGTGCCGGCCCGTAGCGCTTCTTCGCTGCGTTCCTGGATCACCAGGGGATAGGTGGTCAGGGTAAGCAACTCGTAAAAGAGATACAAAGCCACCAGATTGCCGGAGAAGGCCACCCCCAGGGTTACACTGAACGCCAGGAGCAAAAAGGAATAATAGGGACGCTGATGGGCCTTCCCCGCCATATAACCAAAGGAATAAACCACGGTAAACAGCCAGAGGGTGGACGCGATCAAACCGAAAATGACCCCCAACGGATCCGGTTCCAGACTAAAGGACAGTCCGCCAAGCTGTCCCGCGAGGCGCAGCCGTTCCCCCGCCCACACCAGCCGCGCCACTTGCCAGCTGCCCAAGATCCCGCCAACCGTAAAAAACAGCACAACTAAGTTGCGGAGACGGCTCCTGGCCGCCGGAAGCACCGCCACCAGCAGCCCGCCCACCGCACCGCTGGATAAAGCAAGAACCAGTGCCAGCAACTCTTTCATCTCCTCCTTGGGCCCTAAACGAAGGCCATTAACTCGGCAGCGGCTTTCCGGGCCAACTCCAGAAAAGGCCCGGGCCGGACACCCAAGACCACGACGGCCGTCGCTAGCAAAAGCAGGGCCAATTTCTGCGGGCGTCCGGGATCCCGCCACGCTACCGCCGGTGCCGGTCTAAAGTAAGCGGTCCGGATCACCGGAAGCAGGTAAGCCGCACAAAGCACACTTCCGGCCAAAATCGCCACCACCGGCAGGATCATACCCGCTTCCAAACTGCCCACCAGCAGATACCACTTGCCGATGAAACCGAAGAACAGGGGCAGCCCGATCAGACCGCAACTGCCAATGGTGAAAGCGGCCATGGTCAGCGGCATTTTCCGGCCCACCCCCGCCAACTCCCGGATCCTGCTCTTCCCCGTCGCCGCCTGGATGGCGCCAGCCGCCAAAAACAGGGTTGCTTTGATCACCGCGTGGCTGGCCAGGTAAAACAGGGCCCCCGTCAAACCGGTCGCGTTCAGCAGCCCGCCGCCGAGGACCAGATAACCCACTTGGGCTACGGTAGAATAGGCCAGTCTCCGCTTTAATTCTTCCTGGGTGAGGGCCAAAAGCGAACCGGCGATGATCCCCGCCACCCCAAGGAGCGTGAGAATGCGGTGGACCGCCAGCTCCCGCAGGAGCACCCCGCCGAAAACCCCATATAGAAACTTCAAAAGGCAAAGCAGATAACCTTTAACGGCAAGCCCGGACAGAATGGCGCTGGCCGGTGACGGTGCCGTGGCGTGGGCGTCGGGCAACCAGACATGCAAGGGAAAAACGGCGGCTTTCACCCCAAAACCGATGATGACAAAACTAACCGCCAGCAAGACGGTATGGGGGTAGTCCGGCCAGACCCGGCCCAATTCCTGCCCGGCGAAGCCCATATTCAAGTGGCCGGTCAGCATATAGATCAATCCAATCCCCCCGAGGACAAAGGCGGAGCCCAACGTGGCCAGGATCAAATAGGTAAACGCCGCTTCCGCCGCCCGCGGGTGCCGGCGCGCACTCACCAGACCACAACAGCTCAGGGTGACCACTTCCACCAAAACATAGATATTGAACAGATCGTTGGTGACCGCCATTCCGGCCAGCGCCCCCACCAACAGCAAATAAAGCACATAAAAACGGGTCACCCGCCCGGTATCACCCACCTCGGCGGTGAGGTTGCCCCGGGCAAACAGGACAACGGGCACACTGACCCCGGTAACCACCAACGCGAAGATGACGCCCAAATTGCCGGCCACCAGTTCGATCCCCCACGGCGGCGGCCAGCCCCCGAGCTGATATATAAAGGGTGAACCCCTTCGGGCAAACACCACCGTGGCCAGGTGCCCGGCCGCTCCCAGGCCCAAAACCGTCGCCAAGAACGCCAGGGTCTCGACCAAACGGATCCGGCGGGCCAGCGGTGTAAGGATGAACGCGATAAAGAGGGGCGCAATCACCACCAGCACCGGCAGATTAGCCCTGAGCAAAGCCGTCATCGCCGGTCACCTCTTTTCGCCGCACAACGATCCGCCGCAGGTCGGTCGTGCCGTACACCCTATACAACCGCACAATCAGCGCCAGGGCAAAGGCGGTCACACTCACACTGACCACAATCCCGGTCAACATCAAAGCCGAAGGCAGCGGGTTGATGTACACCGCCTCTGCGTTCGCCGTCGCACGGATCGGCGCCACACCCCCCCGGATATTCCCGCTGGCGACAAAGGTCAGAAAGATGGCGCTCTCCATGATATTAATCCCCAACAATTTTTTGAACAGGTTCGGATGGGTCAGGACCGTAAACGTCCCAATGACAAAGAGGATCGCCGCCGCCAGATAGGGGTAATTCACAAGCAATCTTGGCCATAATTCATTCATGATTCTTCCTCCATCATGGTAAAGAATAGGGTCACAATGGTACTGGCGACGCGGATCCCAACGCCCAGCCCGATGAGGGGGATCAGCCCGCCCGAAGCAAGGGTTCCCGGGGTCCCCAGGTCAACACCGGCTAATTTATTCGCCAAAAAAGGGACCCCGCGCCCCAGACCGACCATTCCCATCAACCCGTACCACAGCGTCCCGTAGCTCTCGGTCCAAACCAGTACTTGCTCCGGCAATTTGGCCTTGCCTTTTTCGATCCCGTAAATCGTTGCGAAAGCGACAAAACTAAGCCCGACAATAATCCCGCCGGCAAAGGAACCGCCGGGCGAGACGGCACCGTGGAGAATCACATAAATGCCGTAGACAAAGATAAAGGGTAAAATCAACGCGGCCGCCCGTTTTAAGATAAAATCCCTCATTGCTCGCGGCCCCCCCCTTTTCCTGTTTTTAAGGTAATGACCACCGCCAGGGTTGCGGTGAACAAAACAATGGTCTCGAACATGGTGTCGTACGCCCGGTAGTCAAGGACAATCGCCGTCACCATGTTTAAGGCACCGGTCTCGGTCAATGCCCCGTCGATGTAACGTTCAGCCACCTGGTTGTGGACGGGATTGTCCGGCCGCCCATAGGGGGGCAACTCCGCCACGGTCATAATCGCCACATAGGCGACCAACAGGGCCAGGGCCAGAAAGCATAAATTTCTGAAACGCACCGTTACTCCTCCCTCCGGGTGGTCCGGAAAATAACCGCCATCATCAGGACCGTCATCCCGATCCCGGCCGCCGCTTCCGTGATCGCCAGGTCCGGTGAGTTCATCTGCAGCCAGACCAGGGCCATCGTCACACTATAGGCGCCAAAGACAATCACGGCATGGAGCAGATCCTTGATGAAATACATGGCCAGCGCGGTGGCCACCAAAATCAACAACAGAACCAGGTTCCAATAGTCAAGCGCGGTATACGGCATCGGCTCACCCCTTCCTCACTTTGGTACCGGGCGCCGGTTTAACCCCGTGGAGCAGACCGGCTTTCGCCACCAAATGCGACATCGTCGGGTTAATGAGCCAAAACAAAAGGAGGATTCCCCCCAGTTTCAGGCGGAGCAACCAGTTGGGACTGAGCAGCATCAGACCCAAGCCGAGGAGACCCACCCCAAGCGTATCCCCCATCCCCACCGCATGGAGCCGCGTATATGAATCCGGAAACCGGTAGAGGCCCAAAGTTCCCAGCCCAAAGGCCAATAACGATCCGCAAAAACACAAATTCGTCAACACTTTAATCATCCGCCACCGCCCCCTCCCCATCCCCTTCAAAACCTTTTACACCCGGCAGCCGCAGTTGCCAATCACCGGGGGTAAGCACCTTCAGGATCCAGAGCCCGCTCACAAAACTACACAACATAAAGACAAAAGCGATATCGATGAAACCGTATTCCTTCCGGACAAAAGCGATCAAGAGAATAATCATGCTCACCTTGCTGGTGATCGCATTGATGGAAATGAGCCGGTCAAGAACGGTGGGGCCGATGATGGCCCGCAACAGAACCAGAAGCACCAAGACAATCAGTCCCACCAGTAACCATCCCATGTTTTTCCCCCTTCCTCGCTTCAAGCGTTGTTCGGTCCGCCAAAGTATTTTCCAACGCGATAATCTCATCGATCAACCGCCAGTATAAAAGGTCGATCCCGATTTCGTGGTTTAACGCATGCACGATAAACCGGCCGGTTTCCGGATCCACATCCACCGTTACCGATCCGGGCGTAATCGTAATACAGGTGGCAAAGAGCACCCTTCCCCAGTTGGTACGGAGATTCGGCTCCATCAACAAAAAGATGGGTTTGGCCGCCGGCCGGGAAAACAACAAAACCTTCGCCACCGTAATATTGGCTTGAATCACCCACCCCACCATCAGGACAAGGGCATAGCCCAAGCGCAAAAGGCCCCGGGCCGAGGGTAATCTGGGCAGCCTGGGGCCCAGATCCTGCCAAAACCAAACGGTAAGCAAAGCCGTAACAGCCCCCACCAGCGTAAGCTCCCAATTCACCGCACCGGTCAACACCGTCCAAAACGCCAACAGAATCATGAAGAGCAGTCCCGAATGTTTGCGCACGCTAAACCTCCTTTCCCAGTTCCTGCACCGCCCGCCGGACCGCACTGTCCAGATGCTTGCAGACCCGCCGCCGGCCCAAGCGGTCAACGACCCCCATCCGGATCAACATCCGCAAAGGCTTCCGCTGCAGACCAGCGAGATAGACCCTTTTGCCTTCCGCCTGCAAACGTTGGACAAAATCCCCCAGGGCGAGCGCCCCCGTCTCATCCATCATGGTTACGGCCGAAAAATCCAAAACTAAGCCGGGTTTTTGCGCCAGCGCTCTAATCCGCCGCCGCATCTGCTCGACCCCGGCAAAAAAGAGCGGCCCTTCAAAGGCAAGGACCTGAATCTCCGCCGGAAGTGAAGAGACCGTTGCTGTCGCCTTACTTGTACCAACCACCTGCCCCCGCGGGGAAAAGGCCAGTTCAATCAGGACCCCGCTTCCGGCCAAAGCCACCCCGACCGCCACGGCAATCGTCAGATCCTTGACCACGGTCAGGATGGTCGTCACCGTCATAATGGCGCCATACTGCCACCGCGCCCGCGGGATCAACCGCACACTTTTCCACGCCGCCGTCCGGACCGAAGCAATCATCAGGATCGCCGCCAGGGAGGCTAAAGGAATCCGCTTGACCAGCGGGGCAAAGACCAAGACCATCAGGAGTAAAAAGACGGCATGCAGGATGCTGGAGAGCCGGGTCCGCCCTCCACTGTGGACATTGACACCGGAACGGGCCACCGCCCCGGAAACGGGCAGACCGCCAATTAGCGAGGAGACCAGATTCCCCAGCCCTTGGCCGATTAACTCCCGGTTGCTGTCGTGTTGCACGCCAAGCATGCCGTCGGTCACCTCCGCAGACAACAACGCCGAGATGCTGCCCAACAGACAAATGGTGAAGGCCGGCCCCAACAAAGCACCGAGCTGACCAAAAGGCATGGTCTCCAACACCAAGCGGGGAAAGTGGAAAGGGAGGTCCCCCACCACATGGGGGCTGTGGATGAATAGTTCGTTGGCGACCAAACCGGTCGCCAGACCAAAGAGGGATTCGGGCACTCTTTTGAAGAAACGCAAGGCCAGAATGATCACTACCACGGTCAGGAGCGTGAGCGAAAGGGTGGCTAATGCATCGTCGAGCGCGGTCATGAAAAAGAGGATCGCCACCCCGTTCGTAAACCCGGCAATCACCGGTTGGGGCAGATATTTGACGAACCCGCCCAAGCGGAGCAGCCCAAAGACCACCTGCAGCAAACCGGCCAAAGCCCCAGCCAGAAACATCCCGCCAACCCCGTACCGGCTGACGATGCCCACCAAGACCCCAATCATTGCCCCGGTAGGTCCGGTGATCTGGACGCCACAACCGCCAAAGACTGCCGCCACCAGACCGCCGAAGATCGCCCCGTATAAACCGGCCACCGCCCCCGCGCCGCTGGCAATTCCAAAAGCCAGACTCAAGGGCAAAGCGACCACGGCGGCGGTCGCCCCACCGATCACATCACCACGAATCTGCTGCCACTTTTGCGCCAAAAAATCACCCCGTTCAGTAATGGTTGTGCCATTTGTTGCCTTTATTGCTGCATTTTCCCAGTGACAAGACGGATTCCGCCGAAAAAAGCACGCAAAAAAGCGCAGGCCTGTCTTGACGACGAAGACGCTACGCTTGGTCCACTCCTACGGGGTTAGCTGACGGGTTCGGGCTCCCAAGTTGCCCTACCTGGCAAGAACGGTTCTCCGGCAATAAGCTGACCTCGCCAACAGCCGAAAACCAGGATTCACCCCACAAAAACGGGTCCCCCGCTCCTTCATGGGAATTCGGAGTATAATAAAACTATTTTTCTTAAATATCCCGCTATTTAATCATAGCATAAAAAAAAGTTAAGTCAAGGATATGCTGGAACTGTTTACAGTTTATGAGCAGACAAACGGTAAGCCTTCTCTTTCACGAAGATTCGCCCATCACCAGCCGGGGCAGAATCTGTTGGTGTTGGCAGGCAAACTCCTCGCCGGCAATCCGCTTGAACAAGAGATCCATTGCCGCTTCCACCATTTGTTCTTTGAAAAGATCCATCGTCGTCAATTTGGGCCGCGTATAACGGGCGACACTGTTATCGTACCCGACGACCGCGATATCCTTGGGCACCCTTAACCCCAAATCGTTGAGGCCGTCAAGCACCCCGGCCGCCATCACGTCGTTATACACAAAGATGGCGGTAATCTCCGGATACTTTTGGTAGAGTTTTTGGGCCAGCGTGTAGCCTTCTTCCCGGTCGAAACTCCCGCCTTTTACGATATACCCCTCAGGCACCGCCAGGTTGGCCTCGGTGAGTGCTTTTTTATAACCCTTCAAGCGCTGTAACGTGGTTTTACTGTTCTTAATCCCAATAAAGCCGATTTTTTGGTGGCCCCTTTCCAGAAGGTGCCTGGTGGCGATTTCCGCCCCCCGGACATCATCAAAGGTAATCGTATCGATCCCTGCCACCACCCGGGCACCCGCCAGTCCAATAATGGGAATGTTCTCTTCCTGGATCGCCTCAATAAAACCGTTTTCAATAATATCCCAGGTCAGGGTGGTAATCACCCCGGCGACCCGGTTTTCGATGATGATGTCCTTGTACAACTCGACCCGGTCCACACTGCTATGGGTGTTGCAAAGATAAACACCATACCTTTTGGCAAAGGCTCTATCCTCAATCAATTGCGCCATTTGCGCGAAAAAGGCGTTGCTCACCGATGGGACAACATAAGCAATGGTCTGGGTCTGTCTTCTGGAAAGAGCACGGGCGATCCGGTTCGGACGGTAATTCAATTCCTTGATCGCGTTTTCCACTCTTTCCGTCAGCTCCTTACTGACCCTGACCCCGGAATCCCGGTTGATCACGGCTGAAACAGTTGCAACGGAAACTCCGGCCAGACGGGCTACATCTTTGATCGTCGGCATCCTCGTCGTCATCCAATCCTCCTATGTCATTTTACTCCATACTTTAATCCGGTTTCTGCCCGGTTGCAGATGGGCAAACGGGCCCACCCTGCTTTTTTCGGTTCTTCTTTCGCCGAAATAGTCACGGTCAAGGGTTACTTCGCTTCCATCCGGGTTTTCAAAATCAGCATTGGCCACCCTTACCGGCTTGAGGGATTTCGTCGTTGGGATTTCCCCGTGGACTTCGGCAAAACCTTCCGGGAGACAGCAGGTAAGGTATACCCCGTCTTCCTCTTCCGTGATGCTTATTTCCGGGTCAAACCCGGCGGCCACCAGCTTATTAAGTTCCCGCTCAAAAGGAACCGCCCCGTTCAGGTAGACATTGTTGTTGATATAGACCGGCTGGCCCACCTCGTAAAAGATCTCCACATCGCCCGGCGTCTGGTGGACTTGCGCCAAGTATTCCTCCAATGAAGTGGTATAACCATTATACTGGGCGGTCCCGACCCCTTCGAGCCCCTCTTTCCCCACAAAGATGTTGTTGTAAAAGCGGTCGTCCCCGCCCAGCACAACCGAAAAACCAGCCATTTTTGTGCTGTGGGGAAGATGATACGGGGTTGCCCGGTCAAGGACTTTCTGGTGAACCATTTTCCCACAGATCAAATTGTTAACATAAGCCCCACCCTGGGCATAGTTATCCAACGCGTATTCGGACGTAAAAATGTTATGGTCAACCAGATACGGCCCGTGACTTACTTCAACGAACAGATCCCGGTTATTACGGTAAAAGAGATTCCGGCTCACCCTGGTCCCCTGCGCCTGCCAGTCCAACCAGATACCCAAGGAACAATCGTGGATACAATTATCGTGAATCTGGACATCCAACGCGGCATGCAGTTTAATGCCGGCAATCTCATATCCGTAAAATTCCCTTTTCAAGGCAATGTTGTAGATCCGGTTATTGTAAATTTCACTGAAAACACAACCCAGATGACCAACGATCCCATTTTGTCCACAATCGTAGATGGTGTTATTACGGATAACATGGGAACCAACGGTTTCTTTACTCCAACCAGCGTGGGTGGCGCTGAATACCGCCTCAATTTGGTAGTTGTAACCCGGTTTGTCCCTACGTTTCGTGCGGTAATGATCGCCGGTGGATCTTTCTGTTCCGATACTGATCCCGCTGCACTTCGAGTCATGAATTATGTTATCCTCAATGATCCAGCCTTTACTCCAGTTGGGGCCCAGTAATCCCGGCTGTTCGGCAGTGGGCGGCGACCAGGGGGTAGCGGCCTGGGCCAGCTCAAAACCTTTTACCGTAATGTAGTTAATCCCAATCCGGTCGGGGTAAAAACAGCATTTCCTGACATTGATCTCGACAAGCTCAGCATTGGGATTATACTCATGGAAATTGGCATAAATTACGGTCTTTTCCGCATCGACCTCGGCATACCAAAGAAACTTCGTCTGTTCCGGATTCCGGACGGGAACAACCTTGCCCGTCCAGTCATCGCGCACGGTCTTTCTGAGCTTGGGGTTACGCAGCTCCGCCAGACTTCCGGCTTCATAAAAGGACATCCCGTTCAAATAAACCTCACCCAGGTGCTTGGGACGCCCGGTATCGGTCGTGGCCAGCCAGTCCCCAAAGATTGCTTCGCGGTAGGGATTAAAATCCCCAAAAAAGTCGTTTGGCAGCTCCACTTTCCAGATGGTTCCTTCAAATCTTTCCCAATTCCGGATCTGCTCAGACCCTTTAATGATCACCTTTTCCCCTGCCGCAGCCAGATAGGTGATTCTCCGGGTATTACTCAAGCCGCTGTGCTGGGGCTTCACCCACTCCCGGTAGACCCCGGCATGGACGATCACCGTATCCCCGGGTTGGGCCAGGGAAGCCGCCTTATTGATCGTTAAGAAAGGATCGTCTTTGGTTCCCTTCCCAAAATCCGAACCATGCTTTGCCACATGATACTCATAAGGCATCATCGCTCCCCCTTTGGTTACATTGGGCGCCCGCGCACCAACCCATCGCGGCCTCCCTCGCCAATTTTTACTGGCCAATACCGGAAAACGGCAGTTCTAAACGATTAGATTTGGGACCAAAAAATTAAACGGTCTTCATCGCTTATGAATTAGGAATAACATTTCTAGTAATTATTGTCAAGAGCAAAATCCCTTCAATGTAGTTATTCTGTGATAATGTCAGGTTGAATCTATTCTGGTAAAATGTCTGCTTACATTTACAGCCGCAGATCATCAATAAATTACTCCTCCAGATCTAGGCCGCGCGCAAGTTTAAATTGAGAGAAAAAGACTGTCAAAAATTTTGTTTTGACAGTCTTTTCCTCTTCCTGTTTTCTTCAAACCTCATTGCTTGGCGCAGACCAAGCTTAAACGCAGGACTGAAGCGGCGGGCAACGTCACAGTAAAACCCTTCTCGTTTAGCTGCGCACCCGCAAACACCGCCGGTTTAACCCGGTCCGGTTCTTCAAAAGTATTATGGGCGTTAACTTGGGGGGCAGTTAAGACCATTCCCGCCACCCTTTCCAGCTTGTGTTCGGCACTATTGAAGCGGCCTTCCAGGTTGACCCGTTCCGTCGCATGCAAGTTACACAGGGTAACATTGACCCGCCCCGCGTCGTCCTGGGATACCGAAGCACTGAGCACCGGGATCTTTTCCCCGTTTAGTTCATAATCCTCACAATCAAGTTGATAATCCAGCAAAACCGCATCTTGGTGCACCTGATACAGATCGAACACATGATAGGTGGGCGTCAAGATCATCTCCGGTCCCCTGGTCAGAATCAAAGCCTGCAACACGTTGACAAGCTGGGCCAGATTGGCCATGCGCACCCGTTCACAATGGCGGTTAAAAATATTGAGCGTGACCCCGGCAATCAACGCATCCCGCAGGGTGTTCTGTTGATACAAAAACCGCGGATGGGTGCCCGGCTCCACCCGGTGCCAGGCCCCCCATTCATCCACGATCAACGCCACCCTTTTCTCCGGATCGTATTTATCCATAATGGCGCTGTGGTTTGTTAATAATGTCTCAAGCAGCAAAGCCTTTTGAAGACAACGGAAATATTCATCAATGCCAAACTCGGTGGCCGATCCTTTCTTTTCCCAGCATTCGCCCGAAACCGTATAATAATGCAGGCTCAGACCATCCATAAAGGCACCCGCCCGCGCCATTAAGACCTCGGTCCAGTGGTAATCATCCCCATGGGAGCCGGAGGCTATCTTGAAGACCTTATTGTCCCCATAAGACTGGACATAGGTCTGGTATCTCCGGTAAACATCGGCATAATATTCGGGCCGCATATTCCCGCCACAACCCCAGTTTTCATTCCCAATCCCGAAATATCTTAGTTTCCATGGTTTTTCCCGGCCATTCTCCTTCCTCAAACTGGTCAGCGGGGATTCGCCGTCAAAAGTCATGTACTCAATCCACTGCTCCATTTCATGCACAGTACCGCTGCCCACATTACCACAGATATAGGGTTCAGCGCCGAGTTGTGCGCAGAAGTCCATAAACTCATGGGTGCCAAAGTGGTTATTTTCGATAATCCTACCCCAGTAGGCATTAACAACCTTCTTGCGCTGCTCCCGGGGTCCGATCCCATCCCGCCAGTGATAGTGTTCGGCGAAACAACCGCCCGGCCACCGGATCACCGGCACTTTAATTTTGCGCAGGGCGGCCACCACATCCGCCCTGATCCCCCGGGTATTAGGGATCGGGGAATCCTCCCCGACCCAAATCCCCTCATAAATACACCGGCCCAGATGTTCGACGAAATGCCCGTAGATGTTCCGGTTAATCTGCCCTTTTTTGTGGTCCGCATTGATTATCAACCGATTCATCCTTCTTCCCCGCCTTCCCGGTAAGATGCGCAAGATCACCGGAAACCACCGGTGATCGGCTTTTTATTTCAGACGCAATCTGACCACATTCCAGGAGAGAACAGGTAACTCCACAATCACCCGGTCTGTTTTGACCAGTGTTTTACCCTGATTATGGGGTTTCACCCGGTCCGGGTTTGTTTCCGTGTTGGTGGCCTTGATATCCTCGTGCTCCAACACAAGATGTTCAATTAGTTCCAAATCACCCATGTTGTTTATACGGCAATCCAATTCAAAAGGAGAATCCGGACTACGGTTGACGGCAAAAATGGTGAGCGTCCGCTCATCTTCGGATAAGACCCCGATGGCTTCAACAAATTTCACCCCTTGAAAGCGTTCGGTATCATAAACCGGCGAAACGACCGCCGGCCGCAAAACGGTTCCCCTTCCGTATCGCGAAGCATGATAGTAGGGATAATAAATCGTCTGCTTCCAGGCCCCTCCGCCGGGGCTGGTCATAATCGGGGCAATGACGTTAACCAACTGGGCGAGGCAGGCAATCCG
>JAAYHQ010000004.1 GCA_012727425.1 Bacillota bacterium | reverse complement strand
CGGCGATCGTCAAATCGATGACCCTCAGTTTTTTCATTTCCTGTTGAGTCATGAAAAATGTCTCCTCTCTCATGGGTGACATTTTACCAGAATAGATTCAACCTGACATTATCACAGAATAACTACAGGGACAGAAAAAACCTCTTGACTTTGTACATATAATCTGTTAAAATCTATTAATTTATACAAATTGACATAAAGACCGGTTTCGTGGTATACTATTTAGTGTGAAACTTTTCTATGGAGGTAGCTTAATGTTTAATGTTGGAGACAGGATAGTATATCCGATGCACGGAGCCGGTGTGATCGAGGGAATCGAGCAACGGAACGTATCCGGAACCCCTGAAGACTACTATATTATCAGGCTTACCAGCGGGGAAATGAAGGTGATGATTCCTGTTTGCAACAAGGATCTGGTCGGTCTACGGGAGATAATCAGCAAGGATGAAGTGGGTAAAGTCCTTGAAGTCCTCAGAAATAAAGAGCTGGATATGTCATCGAACTGGAATCGACGTTACCGTGAAAACATGGAGAAAATTAAGTCCGGGAATATTTATGATGTGGCTGAAGTCGTCAGCAGCCTGTCCCTGCGGGACCGGGAGAAGGGCCTTTCGACCGGTGAAAGAAAAATGTTGGAGAACGCCAAAAGTATTCTTTATAGCGAGTTAGCGTTGGTTGAGGACCTGGATGAAGAACAGGTACAATCAATGGTGGAGGATTGTCTGAATTAGTGCCAGGAACCCTGGCTTTTTTTTTCGCGTTTCTTATTATGACGGTGCTTGATCAGTAATTTTTGCAAAAAGACCGTTCCCGAAGGCGGGTATGGCGGATATTATTTATTTTTTATGGATAAAGTAAGAAGAAAGGAGGTGCCAAAAGATGTTTACGAAGATTCTAACGGTTTTGTTTGGTTTATCCACCGGATTTGCCGGCTATTATTTCGCCTTTTCCTTCTTTCCCAATCTCCACTGGTTGGTTATTTCCGCCTGTGCCCTGGTGGGTTTGGTCTTGGGTTATATTTTGGCAAAATTCCTTATTCCCGCCTTGTGGTCAAAGATTGAAGAAAGTTTCCAGAAGATTACCGTTCCGGAGATGATCATTGAGGGATTGGGCATCTTTTTCGGGTTAATCCTCTCCGGTTTGTTTGTGGTGGCAATGCCCCTGACCCGCTTGCCCGGGCCTTTGGGTAACTCGTTGGCGCTGTTGATCATTCTGACGATCACCGGTACCATCGGCCGTCTGACCCACCGCAAGAAAGACGAGATCCTTAACTTTATGGGCGCGACGGTGAAAACCGGGGAAAAAAGCGGAAGCAAGGGACGCTTGCCCGCGGGGAAAGGCTCTTATAAGGTTCTTGACACCAGCAGCATTATCGACGGGCGCATTATGGACGTGGCCCAGACTGGTTTTTTGGAGGGGATCCTGATCGTTCCCGGCTTTGTCGTGGCCGAACTGCAGCGCATCGCCGACTCCTCCGATTCGCTCAAACGCAACCGTGGCCGCCGCGGGCTGGATATTTTGAACAAAATGCAGAAAGAAGCCGGCATTACCATCCGCATCTACGACCAGGATTTTGAGGAGTTAAGTGATGTGGACACGAAAATTGTCCGCCTGGCCAAAGTACTGGGGGCGAAGGTGATCACTAACGATTTCAACCTGAATAAGGTGGCCGAATTATACGGCGTGCCGGTCTTAAACGTTAACGAACTGGCCAATGCCCTCAAGCCGATTATCCTTCCCGGTGAAGAGGTGATGATCCAGGTGATCAAAGACGGGAAGGAACCGGGGCAGGGCATTGCCTACCTGGAGGACGGGACTATGATTGTGGTCGATGGCGGACGCCAGTACATCGGTGCCGAGATCATGGTGACGGTCACCAGTGTCCTGCAGACTGCCGCCGGACGGATGATCTTTGCCAAGCCCAAAGAGGACATGGTGGCGAAAGCCTCATCCCTCTGGTAGGATTGGAATTATACCGTTCTTCTTTACATATAAGCGCGGCATATTCCTCAGTGTCTTATGGGGATAGACCAAGCGGGGAGACCCGCTTTTTTATTTTCGTTTTCACAGAACGGTCCGGGCGGGGTGGAGGAGAAGGGAGGAATTTACCGATAAACGATAAATACTTATTGACAAAGGTAAATTTACTGAGCTGGCCGCGGGGGTGCTGATTCCCGTGGTAATCTGTCCAATCTAAAAGCGGGTCAGATCAGGCCAATAGAGCAGAGTTTAAGTGTGGATGGTGATGACCATGGAGAAGCGGGGCGCTTGGCAAGCGGTGGCCATTATCCCGGCGGCCGGTTCCGGGCGGCGGATGCGGCTCCCCGAGCAGACGCAGCGGCAGAAGCTGCTCCTCCCTTTAGTAGGCAAAACCATTTTCCGGCGTACCCTGGAAGCTTTGGCCCTTCCGGAGATCGAAGCTTTTTTCATCCCGGTGTCCCCGGAAGACCGGGGGCTTTTTTCAGAAGAGATCAAGGGGGGCGGTTTTAGCCAGGAGATCATTTTCTGCGCGGGCGGGCCGGAACGCCAAGACTCGGTCGCCAACGCCCTGACGGCGGTCGAGCGGTGGCCGGGCTGGCGGGTGCCACCGGAGCGGCGTTTGGTGGTGATCCATGATGCCGCTCGGCCCTTGGTGGAAGCGGAGATCATCCGCCAGGTACTTGACGTGGCCGAAGAAACCGGAGCAGCCTGCGTCGGGGTTCCGGTCAAAGACACTATCAAAGTGGTGGGGCCGGAGGGAATCGTTGTGCAAACCCCGGAGCGGGGAACCCTATGGGCGGCCCAGACGCCCCAGGTCTTTTCCTGGCCGGTCCTGAAGGAGGCCTACGCTCAAGCCCAGACGGCCGGGGACAAAATGACCGATGATGCCGCTTTGGTGGAAAGAACGGGCCACCCGGTGCAGATGGTCCGCGGCTCCTACCGGAACCTGAAGATTACCACTCCCGATGACTTACCGGCGGCTGCGGCTCTGTTGCAAACAGCGGCGGCGGATAAAGGGAGGGAAGAAAAGACGAGGTGCTGGACGGCAGCAACGGGGCCGGGACCAAGAGGCCAGTCCACGTTGCGGATCGGGCAAGGGTTTGATGTTCACCGTCTGGTGGCCGGGGGCCGTTTGGTCCTGGGTGGAGTGGAGATTCCGGCGCCGGTGGGTTTGGTCGGCCACTCCGATGCGGATGTCTTGACCCATGCGGTGATCGATGCCCTCCTGGGGGCTGCCGGGGCTGGCGATATCGGGGAAATGTTCCCTGATACCGATCCGGCATATGCCGGGATCGACAGTACACTCCTTTTAGAGCAAGTCATGGCCAAACTGGGGACGGCGGGCTGGCAACCGGTCAATCTGGATGTGACCGTGATTGCGCAAAAACCAAAACTGGCCCCGTACCGGGACCAAATCCGGCGGCGGATGGCTACACTGTTGGGGCTGCCGCTGAGGGCGGTCAACATCAAAGCAACGACCACGGAAGGCCTGGGTTTCACCGGCCGGGAGGAAGGAATCGCCGCCCAGGCGGTGGTTTTGCTGGAAAATACGGTTTTTTCTTGCCAGGATACATAAAATGTGGTACGATAGGTATAAATTAAAAGGGGTGCTCGAAAGGGCTGAGATTATACCCTTGGAACCTGATCCGGGTAATGCCGGCGTAGGGAGTATAGCTTGTGGTCCCCTTTTATGGGGATTTTTTCTTCAAGCCCTGTTTTCGTGTATGCATCCCGCAAGGAGGAATTGTTGATGGTTTTAAAGAAAAGGGGCTTTTTTTTCGTGGTCGTGTTGGTGTTGGCGCTGGTTTTGAGCGGGTGTTCCGGCCGGTCCGGACGGCCGCTGACCGTGTACACCTATGCGAGTTTTCCACCGGTCTTGATCGAACAGATCGTCAACCATTTCCAAGCGGAATACGGAGTTAAAGTGGAATTCCGGTCGTTCTCCGACACGGGGCCGCTGCTGAACCAACTGGTCCAGGAGAAGAAGAAACCCCAGGCCGATGTGGTAATCGGTCTAGACAACAACTATTTGCCGAAGGTTTTGGAGCTGGGGTTGCTCGAACCCTATAAACCGCAAGCGGCGGACCGGATTCGTCCCGATCTGATTTTTGATCCCGAGTTTCACCTGACCCCCTTTGACTATGGCTATGTGGTCTTCAACTATGACAGTGAACGTTTGGCACGGGTCCCCACTTCCCACCGGGATCTGCTCGACCCGGAGTACAAAGGGCAGATTGTGGTGGAGAACCCGCTGACCTCCTCCCCCGGGCAGGTTTTTCTCTTGACCACCATTGCCGTTTTTGGCGAAGACGGATACCTCGATTTCTGGCGGGCCTTAAAGCCCAATCTGCTTACCATTACTCCGGGTTGGGACGAGGCCTACGGGATCTTTACCAGTGGCGAGGCGCCGCTGGTGGTCTCCTACGGGGCCAGTCCGGCTTACCATCTGATTGCGGAGGGAACGGAGCGGTATAAGGCGTTGGTTCTGGACGGCGGTGCTTACGCCCAAATTGAAGGGATGGGGATCGTAAAGGGGACGCCCAATTTGCAAAACGCCCAACGCTTGGTCGACTACGTCCTGTCCCCCGAATTCCAGGCGCTGATCCCGGAAAGCCAGTTCATGTACCCGGTCCGGACCGATGTGGCGTTGCCGGAGAGCTTCCGGGTGGCGGCCCAGGCCGAACGGCTGTTTAATCTCCCGCCCGACGTGGTTGCGGCCAATCTTGAGCGGTGGCTGTCCGCCTGGGAGCAAGTGATGAGCGAATGACCGGCGTCAAACGGGCCAACCGCTTTGCCCTTATCTTGCTCGGCCTTTTTATCCTGCCGGTGCTGGCCGTGCTCGGCCAGGCGTTCCTGCGTCCGAACGCCTGGCCGGAGCTGTTGGCCTTTCTGCGTTCCGGACAGTTCCGGCGTGTTTTGGCCTTCAGCACGAGTCAGGCCTTTTGGAGTGCCTTTTTCAGTTTAGCCCTGGCCGTGCCCGGGGCTTATTTTTTCGGCCGTTACCAGTTCCCGGGGAAACGACTCCTCCGGAGTGTCATGATCCTCCCCTTTATGCTCCCGGGGATCCTGGTTGTTCTGGCGATGGTCGTTTTTTACGGGCAGAACGGTATCTTCAACCGGTGGCTGGCGGTGTTTTTCCCTGGACGGAACCTGGCTTTTACCGGGCTGTACGGATACAAAGGGATTGTTTTAGCGCACGTCTTCTATAACTTTGCCTTTTGTCTGCGGATGTTGGGGGAGCGCTGGGAACGGATCAGTCCCAAGCTGGAAGAGGCCTCGGCGGTTTTGGGCGCCGGCCGGCTGACTACTTGGCGGCGGGTGATCCTGCCGCTTTTAGTGCCGACCATCGGTTATCTGGGCGTCCTGGTTTTTCTCTATTCATTCCTTAGTTTCACGGTCGTTTTGGTGTTGGGCGGTTATCTGTACCAGACGTTCGAAGTGCTGATCTATATCGAGTACAATAACAAACTCCGGTTTACCCACGCTTCCATGCTGGCCGCGGTCCAAATGCTGTTGCTGACCGGGATCCTTGCCTTGCAGCGGTGGACGCAGCGGCTGGTCCAGCGGCAAAGCGGTGAGCCGGGTCCCCTGCCGCCGTTACAACCGCGCCGGCAACTGGTGAAAACCGCTCTTTTCCTTTTTTATCTGGCCGGTAGTCTGCTTTTCTTCTTTATGCCCCTGTTCTTTGTTCTGCTGCGCTCTTTTAAACACAGGGGGCAGCCCGATGGGGCCTGGACCTTGGACAATTACCGGCAACTCTTCGGGGTTGGCTTCCGTTTTGTCGTCGGCCGTGACTTGTGGACGGTGGTTGGGACCAGTCTGGGGCTGGCGGTTACTGTGGGTTTGGTGACGATGGTCCTTGCTTATCTTCTGGCCCGCGCCAGGCGGCACCAACCATGGGGACGGATTGACCTCTGGCTGCAAGTGCCGATGGGGGTTTCCTTCTTGACTTTCGCCTTTGGCCTTTTGAAACTGGTCGGTCGTGCTTTACCACCGGCATTTTTGATCGTTTGGGCCCAGGTCTTTCTGGCTTTTCCCCTGGTCTATGCGCTTCTGCGTACGGCGCGGCGGGAATGGGGTGAAGAACTTCTTGAAGCGGCCCAAACTTTAGGTGCGTCCGGGTGGGAACTCTTCTGCACGGTGGAACTGCCCCTGATGCGGAAAGCACTGAGCAGCGCTTTTGCCTATGGAGCCGCCCTTTCCCTGGGCGACCTCGCGGCGGTTTTGGTGTTGGGCCAGGGGAAAGTGGTCACTCTGGCGGTGGCGGTCTACCGCTTAATCGGGCATTATAGTTTTCCGCAGGCGATTGCCCTGGGAACCCTCTTCATCTTGTTGGCGGCAGTGCTCTTTATGGTGGTCGAAGGGGGTTACCGCGGTTTCGGGTCCGGCGGGCACGAAGAAGGGAGTAAACAATGAAGAAGGATTTTTTACGGATTGATGTCACCAAAGATTTTCCGGAATTCCGGTTGACGGCCAACTTAACCGTGGCGGAGGGGGAGTTTTTTTCGCTGGTCGGACCCAGCGGGTGTGGGAAAACAACCTTGCTGCGGTTGATCTCCGGTTTGCTCCAACCCGACCACGGACGGATTATTCTCAACGGCCGGGACTTGACTGCCGTCCCCGTGGCCGAACGGCGGATCGGTTTTGTTTTTCAGGATTATGCGCTTTTCCCCCACTTGACTGTTGGAGAAAACATTGAGTACGGCCTTAAGGTCCGGCGTCTCCCCGCCGCGCGCCGGCTGGAACGGGTCCGCGCCATGCTCGCGGTCTTTGAGATTACCGCTTTGGCCGACCGCCGGGTCCAAGAGCTTTCCGGCGGGGAACGGCAGCGGGTGGCTCTGGCCCGCGCTCTGGCACCCGAACCTTTCCTCCTCTTACTGGACGAACCTTTTGCCGCCCTGGACTACGGTTTGCGGCGGCGTCTCCGGCGCGAACTGAAGGAGCTCCAGTCCAGACTGGGCTTTACCGCTATCTTCGTCACCCACCACCAAGAAGAAGCCCTTTCCCTCTCGGAAAGGCTGGCGGTGATGCAAGCCGGCCGGATCTTGCAGGTGGGAACTGCAACCGAGGTCTATACCAACCCGGCCCACCCTTTTGTCGCGACCTTTCTCGGCGATGCCAACCTGATTCCGTGTACGGTAACGCCTACCGCCGGTGGGCTGCAGATTCACCCCCAGGGAGGACGGGCTTTTACGCTGCCGCCCCCCGGGACCGGTGCGGACGCATTCGGGCACAGTTCCGGTGGCGGTTCCGGAGCGGCGGGGACCGCCGGACAGTTTTTCCTGATGATCCGCCCGGAAGATGTGGTCTTTACCTCCGAAGATCCCCTTTACCGCGGGGTGGTTGCAACCTGGGAATACCTGGGGTACGGCTCCTACGCGGAGGTGAAAACCGATAACGGCCCGCTCCTTAAAGTCCTAACCGGAAAAGAGACCCGCTTGGCGCTGGGGACGCGGGTGGGACTCGCCTTCCAGAAACCCGCCTTGAAATTGCTCCCCATAAATGGAGACTACCCATCATAGAATAGAAGAAAAAGCTTTTGTTAAAAATTATAGAATTTTATGGAGGAAAACCGGAGGCAGCCGCCAAATAGTATCAGGTGAGGGGAGCTTTGCAAGGGGGGGAGCGTTTTGTTGGCAAAGATGGACTTGGATGGGGTCTGGGAACTCCATCCGGTGGCGGAGTTTAGCAGTCTTTGGTGGAGTGAGGATGTTCCCAATGAAGGCTGGGTCGAACAGGAACTGCCCGGCCAATGGCAGGAGCTGGAGGCCTTCTCCCGGTACGCGGGGAAAATGGTCTACCGCCGGAACTTCCGTTTTACACCGGAACCCGACCGGATTTACCGGTTGGAGATCGGAGGCGTCTTTTATAAGTACCGGGTTTACCTTAACAACTTCGCCATTGGGGGCCAGGAAGGCTACTTCTATCCGGCCTGCTATAACATCACCCCTTATTTAAGGGACGAGAACCAAATCCTCTTGGAGGTGGAATCACCAGCGCAACAAGGAGACGGGCTGCCCGCGCCGGTGGCCACCGGAATTTTTGCCGGCCATCCCATGTTGCCGGAAGGGTTTAACCCTGGCGGTATCTGGCGGCCGGTACGGATTCTCAGCAGCGGACCGGCCTTCATCGAGCGCTGGCATTTGCATACGGTGGAACTGGCGGGGGATGAAGCCACCTTGAGCTTAAAGGTGGAAGTCTATGCCGCCCGGCCGGCCGCGGTTAACCTCCAGTTGCAACTGACCCCCCACAATTTTGCGGGCCAAAGTTACCAACGGGTCTTCCCGCTCCAACTGGAGAAGGGCAGCAACCAATATGAGGCCCGCTTTACGCTCCACGGCGTCCGCCCTTGGCAGACCTGGGACCGGGGGCAGCCCTGCCTCTACCGGACCAGTCTGGCCATCCAGGCGGCGGATGCGACTTGGGATGTCCAGGAGTTCCGTTTTGGGATTCGCACCTTTACGCTCCAAAACATGATTCCCTATCTTAACGACCAACGTTTACTGGTGAAAGGGAGTAATTATCTTCCGCCTGCGCTTTACCTCAGCAAGGTGACGCGGGAAGACTACCAGCGGGAGATTGCTCTGCTGAAGCAGAGCCACCAAAATATGGTCCGTTGTTACCAGCACGTAGAAAAGCCCGAGTTCTACCAAGCCATGGATGAAGCCGGAATTCTCGTCTGGCAAGATTTCCCCTTGCCGGCCGGGGCGGCTTTCACCAACCTGACCAACCTGTTACACCAGGTGGAAGCGGTCTACAACCTCTTGGGGAACCACCCGTCGGTGGCGATCTGGACGATCAGTAACCAAAGTGGTTTTGAAACGCCGGTTCCGGGACGGCCCAGTGCCGGCTTTCGCCGGGTCGTGCAGAAGTTGGGTCAACGCTTGGCGGAGCTCGAACCGGGACGCCCGGTGATTCCCCTTTCGGGTCAGGGGTTGCTCCGGGAGGCGGTGGACACCGGTTTTAACTACCAGTATCCGGAGGAGATCTACCGTTTTGACCAGTACCGGCGGGGCGTAAAACAACACCGGATTCGTTTTGTCTCCTGGTTCGGCCAAGCGGCGCCCGGATCGGCCGAACCAGATGAAAGGTTCCGCGCCCGCAGCCAAAAACAGCAGGCGGAAACCCTGCGCTTCTATATTGACCGGTTGCGTTTTCATAAATATAAACCCACCGGCGGGATGCTTTTCTTCTGTTTCCGAGCGCTGGATACGGGGTTGTCCTGGTCGGTCGTGAACGGCCAAGGGGAGCCCAAGGAAGGTTTTGCGGCGGTTACCCTTTGTTACCGGCCGGTCTACATCTTTGCCCTTTTACCCCGGGAGCATTACCGCATCGGCACCCTTTTCCAGGCCCCGATCTGTTTCAGTAACGACCGGATCGACCCCGGGCAACCGCCGGTCTTAGTGAAAGCCCGGCTTACCGATCCCCGGGGACAGTTGGTCTGGAAGGAGCAGTGGACCGTTCAGCCGCAACCGGACGAAGAAACCCGGATTCTCGGCGAAGTCTCCGTCATGCTGATGACGAAGGGTGTTTACCGTCTGAACCTCAACTGGGTGGACGGGGAGGAGTCGGTTGAAAACGACTACCGGATCCGCGTGGAGTAAAATTTTGCAAAAACGTCAAAAAGTTGATATTGACATTGCTCACCAGACCCCTTATAATTACAATTAAACATTGACCAGGAATAATTATACATTCCCCGAAGGGTAAAGGCGAGGAAGGACTTGGTTTTACCGTATGGATCGCAGCGAGCAGGCGGTTGGTGCAAGCCTGTACCGGCGGTTAAAACTTTCCCGGTCTGGAGCTGCCGGAAGGAACCCGCAGGCGCCCTTGGCGCGGGGCGGTTAGTAATTCCGGCCGGAGTTAATCCGTTATAATTCGATCCGAAAACCACTTTCCGGGTCACTGAGTCTCTGCCGTTGGCAGGGAGAAGTAGGGTGGCACCACGAGCCTCTCGTCCCTATGGATGGGGGGTTTTTTTGTTTGGGCTTCGCCTGAGGGAAAATGACGGAGGTGTTGTTGGATGAAAGTTCTGGTGCTTGACAATGTTTCGGAGCAGGCGGTAGCGGTCCTGCGGGAGCAGGGGATTACAGCGGAAGTCTCTCCGACGCTACCGGAGGAAGAATTGATCGCCAAGCTTCCGCCTTACGACGGGATGATCATCCGTAGCCAAACAAAGGTAAACGCACGGGTGATCGCGGCCGCGACCAACCTGAAAGTGATCGGTCGGGCCGGGGTCGGCGTGGACAATGTTGACCTGGACGCCGCCACCAACAAAGGGGTGATCGTCCTGAACGCGCCTGATGGGAACACCATCTCCACGGCGGAGCACACGATCGCCATGATCATGGCGCTGGCGCGGAATATCCCCCAGGCCCACAGTACGCTCAAAGCGGGCCGTTGGGACCGGAAGAGTTTCACCGGCGTGGAGATCAACGGCAAGACCCTGGGGATTGTCGGGATGGGCCGGATTGGGACCGAAGTGGCCCGCCGGATGCGGGCGATGGGGATGAACATTTTGGCCTGCGATCCCTTCCTTACCGAGGACAAAGCGGCTAAACTGGGTGTCCGCCTGGTGACGCTGGAAGAATTATTGGCCAACGCTGATTTTATCACTTTCCACACGCCGTTGACCAAAGAGACCAAGGGTCTGCTCAATGCGGAGACCCTGAAGCAGACCAAACCGGGCGTGCGGATCGTGAACTGCGCCCGCGGCGGGATCATTGATGAAGAGGCTTTGGCCGAGGCAATCGAAGCCGGGCACGTGGCGGGGGCGGCGCTGGACGTGTTCAGCGAGGAACCACCTACCAACCAACGGTTGATTAACCTCCCCCAAGTGATTGTGACCCCGCATCTGGGGGCTTCAACCGCGGAAGCCCAGGTTAACGTGGCGATCGATGTGGCGCGGGAGATGGCGAAGGTGCTGAAGAATGAACCCTTCAAGAACGCGGTTAACCTGCCGACGGTTCGTCCGGAAGTGATGAAAGTTTTGGCTCCCTATTTCCCTCTGGCCGAAAAACTGGGCCGTCTGGTCGGACAGTTGACCGAGGGACGTCTGCAACGGGTGGAGGTGGAGTACAGCGGTGAGATCACCGAGTATGACCTGAACCCCCTGACTACCTTGGTGGTGGAGGGACTCTTGAAACCGGTGCTTAACAGCGAGGTGAATATGGTCAACGCCCGTGTGCTGGCGAAACAACGGGGGATTAAAGTGGCCGAGCGGCGCGAGGCCAGCGATCCGGACTATAACAATAAAATCCGGGTCAAGACCATCTCCGACCGGGGCGCACGGGTGGTGGCGGGAACCTTTTTCCGCCAGAACGACCTGCGGGTGGTGGAGATCGACGGTTACCACTTTGACGTGGTCCCCCACGGCCATCTTTTGATCGCCCCACATCAGGACAAACCCGGGATTATCGGTCAGGTCGGATCGATCCTGGGCGCAGCCGGGATCAACATTGCCTACATGCAAGTGGGCCGGAAAGAAGTGGGCGGACCGGCGATTATGGTCCTCACCGTCGACCATGAGATCCCGGCGGCGGTCTTGGAACAGGTTAGGCAAGTGGAAGGCATTGCGAACCCGGTACAGGTCTGGCTCTAAAAAATTCCTCCCGCCCAACGGGGCGGGAGGTTTCATTTTGGACCGTAAAAGCCGCGTAAAATGGGCAAAATTAAGACAATAACCGATTGACGCAGGAATTAACCGCCACGGTGCCGAAGTGTATATCTTGGTTTTAAAACGCCAACCACCATTGCGACATGAAACGGAGTGACCGACGTGGACCTAAAAGCACTTATCCGGGAGATTCCGGACTTTCCCCAACCGGGGATTAGTTTTAAAGACATTTCGACCGTGATCGGTGATGCCGCCGCCTTCCATTATATCATTGAAGAGCTGGCCAAGGGTTTCCGGTCGGCCCGGCCGGAAGTGGTGGTCGGGATCGAATCCCGCGGCTACATTATTGGGGCGCCCTTGGCTTACGCCTTGGACGCCGGGTTTATTCTGGTTCGCAAACCGGGGAAGCTGCCGGCTGCCACCGAACGGATCGATTATACCTTGGAGTACGGCCAAAACTCCTTGGAGATCCATAAAGACGCGATCCGGGCCGGGCAAAAGGTGTTGATCGTCGACGACATCCTGGCCACCGGGGGAACCGTTTCGGCCACGGCGGAACTGGTCCGCCGGCTCGGCGGCGAGATTGTTGGCTACGCTTTCCTGGCGGAACTGGATGCCCTCCAGGGCCGGGCGAAATTGAACGACGCCCCTATTATCTCGTTGGTGCACTACGAAGATTAGGAATAGGGATGAAGACCCCCGTGGTGAAAAGACCACACCCAAACGCACAACCGGACCCGACCGCCCATATGATGTTAAGGAAATAAAAAGCGGGAGGGTTGTTGGATGGACGTGGAAAGATATGACCGGAGAGACCGCTACGAGGGCCTGGTGTTTCTGTTCTTACTGATCCTGCTGCTCTTCTTGACCTGTGATTAGTTTTTTTACGGTGGCTGTTTTGCCAAGGACTCTGCACCATACCCATAAGCCGAAAGCAAAACCGAAAAAGCGGATGGCTGATGATGGTGGCGGAGGCTTAAACTAGAAACCGTGGTTTCCACGGTTTTGTTTTTGCCGGACCGAACAAGCGGAAGGGGTTAAGACGATGATCCTCTTGACTACTTTGAATTCCCAGTATGTCCATACTGCTTTGGCCCTCTATACGCTGCAGGCCTACTGCCGGAAGGACTTCCCGGACCTCCAGGTGCTGGAGTTTAACATTAACCAGAGTCTGGACTGGATTCTGGGCGAGATCTACCGGCAACAACCACGAATCTTGGGGATTTCAACAAACATCTGGAATATCACGGCTGCTTTGGAACTGGTGGACCGGGTAAAAAAAGTACGGCCGGAGACGGTGGTGATTCTGGGCGGACCTGAAGCCACCGCCGATTACGCTGCCATTCTCATGCGGCCAGGGGCGCCCGACTACATTGTCCTGGGGGAAGGCGAAGCGACCCTCCACGAGCTCCTGCTGAACCTGGAGGCGGGGCAGACGGACCTGACGCACGTGGCCGGGCTGGCCTGGCGCCAGGGGGGGAAGGTGCAACGGACCCCGGACCGGCCCCCGCTTGATCTGGCAGCGGTTCCCTTTCCCTACCCCGATCTGGCTGCCTTTCGCCACCGGATCCTTTATTATGAAGCTTCGCGGGGGTGCCCCTTCCGGTGCAGTTATTGCCTGTCCGGCTGGGAAAAGACAAACCTCCGGACTTTACCACTGGACCGGGTCAAATCCGATTTGCAAAGATTTATGACGGCCGGGGTCCGGACCGTAAAACTGATCGACCGCACCTTTAATGTGGACCGGGCGCGGGCGGCGGCGATTCTCGAGTTTCTCCTGGCACAGGGGGGCGAGACCGAGTTCCATTTTGAGTTGGTGGGCGAGCTTTTGGATGAAGAACTGATCCGCCTCTTGAAGGCCGCTCCGCCCGGCCGTTTCCGCGTAGAGATCGGCGTCCAGTCCACCTGTGCGGAGGCATTAAAAGCGGTCCGGCGGTATCACAATCTACCCGCCTTGCAAGCCAACTGTTTGGCGCTGACCGCCAGGGAAGAGGGGTTGGACCAGCCCCGGCCCCTTGTCCATCTGGACCTGATTGCCGGGTTGCCCTACGAAGATCTGACGACCTTTGGCCGTTCGTTCGACTGGACCTTTCGTTTACGCCCCGACGAACTGCAGCTTGGTTTTCTGAAGCTGCTGAAAGGTTCGCCCCTCCGGACGCAGGCGGCGGAGTACGGCTACGCCTTTACGACGTCACCCCCTTACGAAATCCTCCGGAACAAATGGCTTTCCTATGCTGACCTGCTGGTGCTGAAAGGGGTTGAGGAGATGGTTGAGCTGTTTTTCAATTCACGCCGTTTCCGCTACACCCTGGCCCATCTTTTCCGGGACGAGACCCTTTCGCCCTGGGCCTTCTTCACGGCCCTGGCTCGTTTCTGCCGCGCCCACGGTCTCAGCGGACAAGCCCGCAAACCGGTTGCCCTCTACAACGGGCTGTGGCGTTTTTTAACCAGTGAATTCCCGCCCGGCGGCGGGCCAAAGCCATGGCCGGAGGAACACCTGCGCGCCCTCCTGACTTTTGACTATTACCTCAGCAGCACCGGCGGGGAGGCCCCCGGGTGGTTGACACCCCAGGCGACGGAGCTGCGCGAAGCGGTGAAAAAACGGCTGAAAGATCCGGGGCAGAAGCTAGTTCCACTCCCGCCGGCTCACTCCGCCAGTGACGTGCGCCGCCGGATGCTGGTCTTCCACTTCGGGCTGGACCCGGAAACGGGGGAGGAAGGCTGCTGTCCGGTGCTGATTTACCGTCCGGCACAAGGACGGCCCGTTTGGTTCCGGCTCCCGCCGGCGCTGCTGGCGGGAGGGGCGGTTCCGGCCCAGGCCGTTCGGCCACCCGGAGGTGAAAACCATGGGTGAAGACCGGCGGGCCGGAGCGGTAACCGACCGCCTCGGCCTGGGCGACCTGCGGATCAAGCAGCACCCGGCGATTTTCAAGTTTACCGTGGACCCGATTCTGCTGGCGGGTTTTGTCCGGATCCGCCCACGTGCTTCCGTCCTTGACCTGGGGACCGGCGCCGGCGTGATCCCCCTTTGGTTGACCGGTTACCGGGGGGTCGTACGCGTGACCGGTTTAGAGATCCAACCGGAAGTGGCCGCGTTGGCCCGTGAAAATGTCAAGCTCAACGGATTGGAGGAGCGGATCCGGATTCTCACCGGCGACTTGCGGACACCCCCGCCGGATCTGGTACCGGGCAGTTTTGACTGGGTTCTGAGTAACCCGCCCTACTGGCCGGCGACGACCCACCTTTTGCCCGTAACCCCCGCCTTGGCCCAGGCCAAGTTTGAACTCACCTGTACCCTGCGGGATGTGGTGGCGGCGGCGTCCCGCTTGTGCCGCGACGGCGGGCGGGTGGGATTGATCCACCTGCCGGAACGTCTGACAGATCTCTTTGTTGAGCTTCGCCACTTTAAGCTGGAACCGAAAAGGCTCTGTCTGGTGCAGCCGAAACCGGGAGCGCGTCCCCACCGGGTGCTGGTGGAAGCACAGAAGCTGGCCCGTCCCGGTTTAAAAGTGCTGCCCCCCTTCTCGATCCAGGGGGCGGACGGGAACTTCAGCCCGGAGATGGTCCAAGTGTACCAGGGAAAGCAGTTGGGAGTGGATAACGGGTAAGGTCCGGGCTTAATGTAGAAGATGAACCACCTCCGTTCCCTTTCTTCCTAGTCCGCAATAAATTGATAGGGAGAAAGTTGTTCTGACGGAGGTGTGAAGATGTTTCAACACCGATTGAAGCGGGCCGTCGCCCACCGTTTAGCGCCCACCCTGGCGCAGACGGTGCTCAACGGGCCCCGGCGGGAACCGATCCAAGTAATTATGGAGTTCCCTTCCCTCCGCTCCTGCCGTTCTGCACGCTTACGGGAACTGATCCATAAAGCGGGTGGCCGGATCGTTTATGAGCTGCCCCTCATCAACAGTCTGGCGGTGGAGTTGCCTTCGGAAGCACTGTTAAGGGTGATCCCGGAGGTCCGGGTGAAAATGGTCTGGCCCGATGTAAAGGCCACGCCCTGTCTTGATGTGGCGGTCCCGGCTATCGGGGCCGATCAGGCCCACCGGGCCGGATTGACCGGAAAGGGTGTTGTTGTGGCGGTGATCGATACGGGGATTGCGCCCCACGCCGACCTGATGAAACCGGAACCCCGCATTGTGGGCTGGCATGATCTGGTGAACGGAAAAAGTGAACCCTATGATGATGAAGGCCACGGGACGCATGTGGCTGGGATTATCGCGGGGAACGGGTACGAATCGGCGGGGAAACACACCGGCGTGGCCCCCGGCGCGCTGTTGGTCGGGGTTAAAGCTTTGGATCAAAGGGGGAGTGGGCCCATTTCCCGGGTGATCGCCGGGATCCAGTGGGTGGTTGAGCATAAAGACGAGTACCGGATCAAAATCATCAATCTGTCGTTGGGTGCACCGCCGGAAGAAGGCTACCGGACCGATCCGGCGAGCAAGGCCGTGGAGGCGGCCTGGCGCGCGGGCCTGCTGGTTTGTGCCGCTGCCGGGAATTTGGGACCGCGGCGGCGGACCATTACCACCCCGGGGATATCACCGCGGGCCTTAACCGTCGGGAGTATCGACGACCAGCGGACCATTCCCCGGGAGGACGACGTGATCAACGAGTTTTCCAGCCGGGGTCCGACCATTGACCGGTTGGCCAAACCGGACCTGGTGGCCCCGGGAGCCAACATTACCTCCTTGAAAGTGGACGGCGGTTATCTGGCCCAATCGGGGACGTCAATGGCTACCCCAATGGTAGCGGGAGCAGCTGCTTTGCTGTGGGAGAAGGACCCGGCGCTTTCGCCCAACCAGATCCGCGACCTTTTGGTCACTACGGCGGAAGACCGGGGGTACAGCCGTTTAATCCAAGGGGCCGGATATCTTAATATCAACGCTGCCCTGGCGAAGCTGGCGAACCCGGCCGCCCCGCCGACCGCCAGCGATGATTTTCTTTTCACTTTTTTTCTCACCCTTGGTCTTCAGTTCGCCCCGGTTGAGCGGCGGCCGGAGCTGCTCTCGGTCTTAACCAACCATCTGGCGGCCGCTTTCCAGAAGACCGGTTGGTTTCCGGCGGACAACACCAATCTATACCAGGAGCATCTCCCCCAGGTCCTCTACGCGCTGGGCGAGAGTTTGTTCCGGCCGCCGGCGGCGGAAAATTAAAGGTTTTGGTTCGACGCCATTACACCTGTTTAAACCAAAAACCCGCCTTCCGGCGGGTTTTGTTTTCCAAGCGGAATCCGGCGTCTTACTTAAGACACCGGGTTTTTTTGTTGTTAAGTTTGTGAAGTTTTTTCCGTCTGGTCGGACGGGAGGGGTGGTACCCGCGGTCTTTGCCAACCACAAGGGTGGCATTAAAGCGGCGTTTGCCATTCCGTTTATCACGGGGATTATTGCCGTCCTGGGGAGTGCTACTTTCGCCAGTTTCCTCGGGCTGGCGAAATATGGAGGATTTAACGGTCTCTTTGACTGGGTCACCGTGTGGCAGGGTTTTGCCTATTTGATGAAGTATGGCGGGTACTTTGGTCGCCTTTAAAACCACCCTTAAGACCCTTTTTATGCGGGTCAACGCCGGGAATGATGGAAAGGTTTAAGGGATAAAAGTTACCGAAACTATTTGGGGAGGCGCTTGTTTTGAAGGTTACATTATTGCAAGAAAACAATAGTCTGTTTGGCCGCTATTTAAGTGCGGAGCATGGGTTTTCAGCATGGATTGAGGACGGCCCCATAAAAATATTATACGATTGCGGTTTTTCGGACAAATTTATCCAAAATGCGGAAGCGCTGGGGATTGATCTACGTACTGCTGATTATGTCAAAAATCCACACTTACCTTGGCGGTTCCCATTTGCGTATTGATGAAGTGCCCCAGTCGCAAGTCGACAAAACTTGTGAGTATATAGCAAAGCAAGGAATCAAGAATTTCTACATTTGCCATGATACGGATCTCCACTGTAAATTAGCGCTATGGAATACGACGCCAAGCAAGGAAGCGGGTGTGGGTCTG
>JAAYHQ010000030.1 GCA_012727425.1 Bacillota bacterium | reverse complement strand
TTCACCTCCCGTGGGCTTGACAGCAGGACAAAACTTCTTTATAATTGATAGAATTTAAAAAACGGTAAGGAGGCTGTTTCATGGCTTATTTTTACGACGAACCGAGTCGAACCTTCAGTGAATATTTACTCCTGCCCAATTTAACCACGAAAGACTGTATTCCGGAGAACGTCAGTCTGCGCACACCAATTGTCCGGTTTAAACAGGGGGAAACCTCCCCGTTGCACTTGAATATTCCTCTGGTTTCCGCAATTATGCAAGCGGTTTCCGGAGAGCGAATGGCAATTGAACTGGCCAGATGTGGTGGACTTTCCTTCATTTATGCCTCCCAACCCATTGACTCCCAGGCCGAGATGGTGCGGCGGGTGAAAAGCTACAAAGCCGGTTTTGTCGTCAGTGACTCCAACTTGACCCCCGAGCACACCCTGGCGGATGTCTTGGCCTTGACGGCTAAAACCGGCCATTCCACCATTGCCATTACCGATGACGGTTCGCCCAACGGAAAGCTCTTGGGGATCGTCACCAGTAGGGATTACCGGAAGGGCCGCACCCCGGAAGATATGAAAGTGAAAGAATTTATGACCCCCTTTGCCGAGATCGTTTACGGGAAGGAAGGGATTACCCTTTCGGAGGCCAACGATCTAATCTGGGAGCACAAACTGAACTGTTTACCGATCATCGATGAAGAACAGCGGTTGAAGTACCTGGTTTTCCGGAAGGATTACACCGCCCATAAGGAAAATCCGCTGGAACTGTTGGATCAGCATAAAAGGCTGATGGTGGGGGCTGGGATCAACACCCGGGATTATCACGACCGGGTGCCGGCTTTGGTGGAGGCGGGAGCGGACATCCTCTGTGTTGATTCGTCCGACGGTTTCACCGAATGGCAGTTCGAAACCATTAAGACCATTAAGGAGAAGTTCAAGGGTGAAGTCAAAGTTGGCGGCGGTAATGTGGTGGACCGGGATGCCTTTTTGTACTTGGCCGAAGCCGGGGCTGATTTTATCAAGGTTGGGATCGGCGGCGGTTCGATCTGTATCACCCGCGAACAAAAGGGAATCGGGCGGGGACAAGCCACGGCGGTGATCGAAGTGGCGAAGGCGCGGGACGAGTACTTCGCACGGACCGGAAACTACATCCCCATCTGTTCCGACGGGGGGATTGTCCATGACTACCATATTGTACTGGCGCTGGCGATGGGGGCCGACTTTGTGATGCTCGGCCGGTACTTTGCCCGTTTTGACGAGAGTCCGACCCGGAAAATCCGGCATGGCATGAACTACGTAAAGGAATACTGGGGCGAGGGTTCCAACCGGGCACGCAACTGGGCCCGTTATGACCAGAGCAGCGAGGAGGAATTAACCTTTGAAGAGGGGGTTGACTCCTATGTCCCCTATGCTGGAAAATTAAAAGATAACCTCGATTTAACCCTGGCGAAGATCAAAGCGACGATGTGCAATTGCGGTGCCCTCACGATTCCCGAACTACAGAAAAAAGCCCGCCTCACCCTGGTCTCCCCGCTTACCCTGCGTGAAGGCAGCGCCCATGACGTGATTCTCCGGAAAGAGACCGACCCCGATTTTTCTTAACCCGTACGAACAAGCAAAAAAGCCACCATGGATGGTGGCTTTTTTTACGGGCCGGAGCGGCCCGTTGATTGATGAAAAGGTGAAACTAGTCGCGTTTAATGATCCGCGCTTCGAAATAAAACCGTTTCTCATCGGCTTCCCCCATGGAAAAGGTTTTCCGGGGTAAAGCGCCGTCCCGGATCACCGTTTTAAAGAGGTCATGCTTGTTTAAAGGCGGTAGAATGAGGCCAAGGTTACCCGGTTGCCGTCCCAGGGTGGTGACGGTTTCCGCGCCGTGAATATAGTCGATCCGGCTTTCCGGATGCCGGTCGAGATAGGCATCGAGAAATGGTTGCAGGGTGCCGACGGTCAAAACTGAGCCGGAGTGGTCAAAGATGACCGTGCCGGTGGCGGTGGCGGTGAAAAAATGGAAATACTGGGCATTCGGATCACTTGGTGCTTCGTGATGTTCCGTGGTGATAATCCGGCACCGGAGATGGGATTGCAGTTCACGGAAGAAGTGGTCCGGGTCCACGTTGAACAAAAGACGGTGGATCGGATGGAAGATCAGCCCTTCATCGTAAAGGTTGACCACTTCCACCAGGCAGTAACGGGCCGGGTGATTGTGCAGGGTATCGGGGTTGGCGGTTTGCTGTTTGAGTTTCTCCCAGATCGCTTTGGCCGTGGCTAACGAATGGTTCCCGTCACCGACGGCGAACAAGAGGGGGGCTTCCCCAGCGCCGTACTTGGCGGCGGTGACCTCCGGATCGGTTAAACGGGCCAAAGCCTTGAAAGTCTGGTTGAGCAGCTCCGGATCGGTGACATGGTAACCGGTGAGGTGCCCGCCGTTCATCATCAGGTCAAAATCATAAAGCCGTGGTAAGTCCGGGGCATACCGGAAAAGCGGTTCGATGACGGTGCGTTCGGGATCATCGAGGAGGAGCATAATATGGGGGACCTCCAAAATTCCCCCTTCCCGGATTTTGATACGGGGCGGCAAACGGTCGGCGATCGTCTCTTCGGTGGGGCGGATTAAACTTTTAGTCCCTTTTTTGTAATCGTACTTTTCCAGGTCAACCGCCAGGAGCAACCCTTTGCGGGACGGGACATAGGCGGTCCGCCGGTCCAGGAGGATCAGCCCCGGGGCCAACGGGACCAGGATTTTTTCGGCCAGGAAGGCCCGCATCCGTTCGTTGATCCGTTGGATTTTGGACTCGACCTCCGGGTCTTCCAAATAAACCTCGGGGAGGATCAGGTCCAAAGTGGAAGGGGAATTACCAATCCGTCTGCGGACTTCCGCCCAGTACTCAGGGTCTGAGGTGTACTGGTCGCAGGCGATCACCGCCCATTTGGCCGGGTCCACGTGGGCGGCTGGCACCAGGACCGCAGGAATCTGGATACCCAGGTCGGCAGGGTTCAGCACGGAAAAACACTCCTTTACTTAAAAAAGATGCAAGTTGACCGTTCTCCCGGTAACAAGACAATGCGGGATCATTACTGGTCTGCTTCCGGGGGTTGTGTCCTTTTTGGCGTGGCGCAGCCGTTTTGCCGGACGGCTGGTGGTTGCTCTCAACTTGGACCAACGACCGCTAGAAGTTGAATTGCGGCCGAGGACATTAGGAAGCAGGCGCGGCGAGGACGGCGCCTACTCCGGATAGGTGCTCCGGGTGTACAGATCCGGATTGACCCGGGCGAGCAGCGGGGAGAGTTCCCCGGTGTAGTACAGGAAAAGCCGGTGCAGGGCACGGGTGCAGACGGTATAAAGGATCGGCAGTTCCTCCGGGGTACAGTAAACCGCACGGGAGCAATCGCAAATTAAGACGGCATCGAACTCCAATCCTTTGGCCAAATAGGACGGGATGATGAGCGGGCCGCCGGTCAGGGTTTTCACTTCTTTGGTGATAAGCCGGACCGGAACCAGGGCATTCAATTTTTCGTAAACCGTCTGGCATTCGCGGGCGGTTTTTCCGATGACGGCCACGGAAGAGAAACCGGCGGCGCTTAAGGCGCGGAGCCGGTCGGCTAGAGCCGGGATCAGTAGCGTCGGGTCGGAGACCTTGGTCACCACCGGTTTCGGGCCGGGACGGTTGACCGCCGTGGTGTCGATGGCTGGTTCCGCCAGAAGTTCCCGGTTGAAAGCGGTAATCTCCCGGGTTGACCGGTAACTTTTGGTGAGCGTAAAAATCTTGGGGTTGCGGGCGGCAAAGACCGCCTCGATCTCGGCAAAGGTGCACCGGTATTGCCGCGGGTGGATGGTCTGGTTCGGGTCCCCCAGGATCGTCAAGGTGGCGTTGGGGAAAAGTTCCTGGATGATCCGGTAGTGGACCAAGGTATAATCCTGGGCTTCATCGATGATCAGGTGTTTAATCTCGGGAAACTTGGGAAACCCTTCAATGTTTCCTTGAAAATAAAAGAAGGGAGCCAAATCTTCGTAGAACAGGTGATCGGCACGGAGCGTTTGTAGGGCGGCCTGGCGGAGTCGGTCCAGGGTGGCCGGGGGAAACCGCCCGGCGGCCATTTCGGCAAGGAGATCCTGGTTGACGAAGAGTTCCCGGTAGAGCGCAAAGGAGTCCAGGTCGGACCAGGCGCGAATGGCCGCATGGACCGGCTGGAGCTTTTTGCGGACGGCCAGGCGGCTGCGGGCTTTAAGTTCGGCTGCTGTTAACTGTGGGTTCCTTTCGGCGAGGCGCTGGGCCTCTTCTTTTATTTTCCGCGCGGCGACAGGGCGGAGCAGGTAGAAGGCCCGCCGTTGTAGCTGTTGCAGACGTTTTTTCAGGGGTAAATAAGCATAATAATCGTCATAGAGCGCCCGTATTTCCTCTTGACGGAGGATCGTCTCCCCTTCAAACTGGAGATCGGAAAAAGGCCGACCGCGGGCAGTTAAATAGTTCTGGTAATCATCGATTAACGCTAAAAACTCGGGCGTGGTTTGCAGGTAGATCTTTTCTTCCCGCAGACGGTCCGCGGCGCTGCCGTCGGTCGTCAGGGTAAATTCCAGCTGATTATGGCGGTCTTCCACGGACAGCCCGGGCGGCAGCAGGGGTGCGACCAAATCCTGGAAGGTGGTGCACAGCGCCGTCTCTTCGCCTAATTCGGGTAAAACATTGGAGATGTAATCGGCAAACAGCTGGTTGGGGGAGAAGATCAGTATGTTTTTACTGGTAATCTGGTCCCGTTCTTTATACAGGTAATAGGCGGCCCGGTGGAGGGCGATGGAAGTTTTTCCACTGCCGGCGGCACCCTGCACCAGCACGACCGGATGTTCCTCATTGCGGATCACCTGGTTTTGTTCCCTTTGAATACTGGTGACGATCGCCCGCATCTTCTCATCGCTATGTTGACTCAGGATCTCCTGCAGGATCTCATCGTCGATCTTGACGTTACAATCGAACATGTAAACCAAACGCCCGTCTTCGATTTTGTACTGGCGTTTCCGGGTGATTTCGCCGCTGATCACCCCGGCGGCGCAGCGGTACTCCGCCGGTCCCAGCTCATAATCGTAAAACATGCTGCAGACCGGAGCCCGCCAATCGTAGATCAAGGGCTGGCCGGCTTCGTCCAGTAGAGTGGCGATGCCGATGTAGATCTCTTCGGCCGTGGGTGTTCCGTGCTCACGAAAGTCGATCCGCGCAAAGTAGGGTGTTTTGAGCATTCTTTCAAGTTTGTTGATGGCCCGGCGGTTGTAGGCCACGCTCAACTCCGTATTCCGTAAACCGCTCAGCTGTTGGACGAGGTTGACGGCGGAGGCAAAATTATCGGCCAAGCGGGGACCGTCTTCCCAGAGGTCTTTTCGTTCCTGTTTGAGCAGGGCTTTCAGGCGGGCAAAAAAAGCCTTTTTAACGGCTAATTCCTGTTTAATTACCGCCAGAACCATGGTTAAACGCGCTTCTTCCGCGCAGCGGTCTTCAGTTTTGGCTGTCATCTTTCCTCCTTGGCGTGGTCGACGAATTGCTATCCTTATGGTAAAATGAATTATGGTTCCTTCCCCTGCGGGTGCAGGGGGATTCTTTTGCTTACCCTTTAGTTTTTGGCGTCGGTCCGGAATTTTATTTATTATAACAAACTTTTTATCCTGCTCCAAGCGGAGAAAGGAAGATTTAGCCAAGGCTTAATAATAGGCGTGGGCGCGGGCCGGCGGTTAACTTTTTTTAAAAAAATGCGTGAAAAGCCAAGAGTGATGGGGAGCTTTGCCCGTTTAGCAGCTTAACATCATATTGTAGAAGGAGGGATAAGTAGATGCGCAAATTACGAATGTTGGCGTTGGACTTGGATGGTACTTTATTAAAAGAAGACAAAACGATCAGTCCCCCGACCCGGAAGCTCTTAACCGCGCTGCACCAGGCCGGTGTGGAGATTGCCTTCGTAACCGGGCGGATGTATCACTTCACCACCCCGATCCAGGAGTTACTCGGGTTTCCCGTTCATTATATCTGTACCGACGGAGCGTTTTTCCAGCCCCGCGGCTGGGAAAAGCCGCACCTGAAGACGGTGGCGCCGGCCGTAACCAAAGCGGTCTTATCCACTTTGGCCGACGAACTGCAGGGCGTTTATCTTTTTAGCAACGACCGGATCCATTGCTATACGGAGACGCCGGATCCGTCCATCTTTTCCTGGGGGTTTGATCTACAGGCCGATCCGGACTGTCAGAACAACCCCCCGGTTAACCAGGTAGAACAGATTGTGATCCACGAGGCACAGGCCAAAGTAAGGGGGATCCAGAAGGCGCTCGGTATGATCTCCCCCGGTCTCGATCAGGAGATTCACCCGTCCACGCAAAGCGGCTACGAGTATTTGATCATCCGCCCGCCGGGGGTGGACAAAGGGAGCGGCTTGACGCGTTTAGCCGAAATTTTAGGGGTGAAGACCACCGAGACTATTGCTTTTGGGGATTGGCTCAATGATCTGGCGCTTTTTCGCGAAGCCGGTCTCTCCATTGCACCGGCCAACGCGGTGCCGGAGGTTAAAGCCAAGGCAACCATCGTTTCCCGGTTTACCAACGAGCAGGATTTTATCGTGCGGGAACTGGAACAACTGTTCCGGGAAGGGAAGATGGTGGTTTAAGGGTGTTTGAGACCTCTCCTTTTGCCGAAGAGAAGGAGAAAGGCTGCCCCGGGCAGCCTTTTCTCTTTTTTGACCATTAGAGCGTGACCGGATGCTCCATGGTGGCAACGACCAGGCGGACCGCCGCCTCCACATCATTGAGGTCGACCATCTCCGAAGGTGAATGGAGATACCGGCAGGGGATGGAGATAACCCCGGCGGGAATCCCGGCCTTGGTCAGTTGGATCGCGCCGGCGTCGGTTCCGCCGAAGGGTAGTACCTCGAATTGGTAAGGGATGCCGTTCTGCTCCGCCAGCGTGCTCAAGAGCTCTTTAACCTGTGGATGAGTGATCAGAGAGACATCCTTTATTTTAATAGCAGCGCCTTGGCCCAGCTTCATGGCTAATTTGGGCGCTTCCGGCGTATCGCCGGTGCCAGTTACATCGAGGGCGATCCCCAGATCCGGCTCGATCCCGAAGGCGGCGGTTTTGGCCCCGCGTAACCCGACTTCCTCCTGGACGGTAAAAGTGCAATAGAGGTCGTTTTGGGGTTTGCTGACGCGTTTGAGGGCTTCGATCAGGACGGCACAGCCCACCCGGTCGTCGAGGGCTTTGGCGACGACCCGCTGGCCCAGGTCGACAAACTCGTGGTCAAAGGCGGCAATGTCACCGACGCTCACTTTGGTTTTGGCTTCCGCAGCCGACGTGGCCCCGATATCAATGTATAGCTTTTCCAAGGTTAATTCTTTAAGATCGTCGATCTTCTCGGCCCCAATCACACCGACCGTGCCGTTTTGGAACCGGACCCGTTGGGCGTAAAGCCGGTGGGGTCTGATCCCGCCGATCTTCCCGAAGCGCAGGAATCCTTGTTCATCAATGGCGGTGACGATCACCCCGATCTCATCCATATGGGCGGCGAATTGTAGTTTGGTCTTGCCACCGCGCTTAAAGGCGATTAGATTGCCCATGGTGTCAACGGTCAGTTCATCACAGTAATCTTCCAATTCGGCCTGGATGAAGGCGCGCACCTGGTCTTCCCGCCCGGAGGGACCGGGAATGCTGGTCAAGCGCTGTAATAAATCTTTCATACAGGTAACCCCCTTTGTTCGATGTCGCGCAAAAACGCATCGATCAGTTTAACCGTCTGCGTGAAGTCGTTAAGACTGATAATGCCCACCGGCGCATGGATATAACGGCAGGGAACGGAGATTACCGCCACCGGGATCCCACTCCGGGTCCGGTTAATAACCCCCGCTTCCGTCCCGCCCGTGGTTGATTCACGAAACTGGTAAGGAATTCCGGCCTCCTCCGCGACGGCGGCCAACCGTTGGATTAAGGCCGGGTTGACGATGACCGAACGGTCCATAAAACTGATGGCCGGTCCGGCGCCCAGGCGGGTGGAAGCTTGGTGTTTCTTTAGCGGTGGGACATCCCCGGCCGAGGTGGCTTCAACAACCAGGGCCAGGTCGGGGTTGAGCCCGAAGGCGGCGACGGTGGCGCCGCGCAGTCCGACTTCCTCCTGGACGGTGAAGGCATAAGCCAAAGGCAGGTCATATTCGTTTTCCAACAGGTTCATCAGGACGGCACAGCCCACCCGGTCGTCAAGGGCTTTTCCTTTAAAGAGGCCGTCGCCGAAGGGCCCGGCCTCTACGTCGAAGGCGATGAGGTCCCCGATCTTGACGTCCTTTTCGGCATCGCTGCGGTCGGTGGCACCGATATCCACAAACAGACCGGTGGTCTTCACCGGACGTTCCCGTTCCTCCTTCTCCTGAAGATGGATGGGTTTGGCGCCGATTACCCCCGGAATCCGCCGGGGACCGACCAAAACCCGTTTTGAGATGAGGACCCGTTCATCAATCCCGCCGACCGTTTTGATCTTCAGTAACCCACTGGCGTCGATCCCCACCACCATTAAGCCGACTTCATCCATATGGGCGGAGAGCATGACGCGGGGGCCTTTTTTCCCCTGGTCGCGATGGGCAATGAGGTTACCCAACCGGTCGGTTTCGATCCGGTCGACCCGGCTTTGAATACGGTCGCGGATGTAGTGGCGGACCGCCGTTTCTCCGCTGGAAACACCGTGCAACTCGGATAATTCTTTCAGTAACATTTCAATCCCTCCACAAAAGCGTGGTCGATCTGCATGATGAACTCGGCCAGGAGACGACCGGTTTCCTTGAGATCGTCCAACGCCAAAGTTTCAACGGAAGTATGCATGTAACGGAGGGGAATGCAGACCAGGCCGCTGGCGACACCGGCCTGCGCGATCTGAATGGCGTAGGCGTCCGTCCCCCGGGGGGTTACCGTGGCTTCCACTTGGTATTTGATCTTTCCGGTTTCGGCCGCGGCCTTCAGCTTGTCAAAGATGAGCGGATGGACCGGTGGTCCGGTGACAATGACCGGTCCCTGCCCCAGTTTGAAGGCTTCGTAATCGGCCAGACCGGGCATCTCCCCATGGGTGACATCGACCGCCAGGCCGATATCGGGATTAAGGCCGTAAGCACTGACGATCGCCCCCCGGACCCCCAGTTCCTCCTGGACCGTAATGACGGCCAGGACCTCCGCTTCGTGGTTAAAATCTTTTAGGCGGCGGAGACAGTCGACCAGCGCTACGACCCCGGCCCGGTCGTCCATGGCTTTTCCGGCGTAAAAGGAGTTTTTCAATGCACAACACCTCCGTTTAATGGTGATCGGGTCACCAACGCGCACCAAAGCGGCGGTCCGTTCCGGAGAAAGCCCGAGGTCGATGGTCATGTCTTCAATTTTTACCGCGTTATTCCCTTCGCCGGCCTGCTGTAAGTGGGGAGGTTTGGCTCCGATGACGCCGGGGAGATCTTCCCGGCCGTGGACGATCACTTCTTGCCCAAGGAGAACCCGTTGGTCAATCCCCCCGATGGTCGAAAAGCGGATAAAGCCGTCTTCCAGCGCGGTGACGATTAGACCAATCTCATCCAGATGGGCGGCGAGCATGATGCGGGGTGGTTGCTCGCCCCGGCCGGTTTTGCGGAGGATGATGTTGCCTAACCGGTCGCGGTGGAGGTTGCTAATCCAGGGGCGCCCTTCCCCGCTGGTGAAAAAGTCCGTGATAATTTGGGCCGCCCGGTCTTCCCGTCCCGATGGGCCGACGGCGTTGGACAGATCGTGCAGTAGGGTTGCGATTGGCACGGATAAAGCCTCCTTTCCTTCTGACTTCTTTATTATAACTTTTTTTACCGGTAAAGGTGAGCAAAAGAATAGTGGGCGGCTCCCTTTTTCTGGCGAAACAACGAAAAAGGGGTTTAGCTGCTCTTCGTCGAAATTTAACTTACAGAATGAGGCACGAAAGGAGCGATGATGATTAAAACAGTAAAAGTATGCTTGCTGGCCATAATATTACTGGTCTTGACAGCGCCGCTATGCACGGCGGCCACGCCCGGAATTGGTGCCCGGGCCCTGGGGATGGGTGGCGCTTACACGGCGGTGGCCGACGAAACTGGTCCTTGGCGCCGCCGTCAAAGTCCCCATGTTGGGAACAGTTGTGGCGGCGGATCTGGAGACCCCGTTGCGGGGGGAGGAAGATCCCGCCTTTCATCTTGGGGTGGAGCAACCCTTCTTGGGGATCCTTGCCCTGCGTGCCGGTGGATACCAAGCAGCCGGGGGATTTAACTTGACGGCCGGCTGCGGTCTCAAGCTTGGTCCGGTGGCCCTGGACGTGGCGGCGGACCTGGATCCGGGCGAGAAGACCACGGTTTATGCTACGGCCCAGTTTAGCTTCTAACTTGATCCGGAAGCAGACCAGTTCCGGAGGTTGGTGTTGTTGTTCCGCTCAGCGGTGGAAGATGAACGGGAGGGCGTTGGCGAAAAAGCCGGTCCCGAAGCCGATCAGGCACAGACCCAAACCGCCGATGATCAAGCGGTAAACTTTAGGGCTGAGAAAGGACCGGGTCTTGCTGACCAACCAGGAAACCAATAGATACCAGGAAAAATCAGCCAGGATATGCCCCAGGTAAAAGAGGAGGACGCCACCAAGGCCAAAGGAGTTAAAGGCGTTCATGATGAGGCCGAGGCCGACCACCACCCACCAAATAGTGAAATAAGGATTGGCGGCACTAATCAAGGCACCGCCCAGGAGCATACTCCGGTTTTTCGTTGGTACGTTGGCGGATATGGTGACGGCTACTTTGTTGGTCCAACTGTCTTGGACCATCCGCCCGCCCAAATAGATTAAAAGGAGGCCGCCGCCAAGACCAATCAGGACTTGGGCGAGGGTGGTATTGAGGTATTGGCCAAAACCGAGGAAGATGAAGATAATCAGCAGTAGTTCGAGGAAGATATGACCCAACGAGACCAGGAATCCGGCTTTCACGCCGGATTTTAAACTCTGATCCAGCGTATAAGTGAGTAAGGAGCCGGGCATAACGGCACCCGAGTAGCCAATCAACATGGACTGGATGAAGAGGGCTGCCAAATTCATCACTTCCTACTTTTTCCCCAATTGTAACAGAAAAGAACCGAAAAAACGAGGGGGAAAATCATTTGTTCGTGATTAATTAATAATTATAAGAAGAGAGGGAGTTTTTAGCGGACAGGGGGAATTGGGATGGGCCAAAACGAGATTGTCGTCCGGAGTTGGAGCGAAGTCTGCGAGCGCTTGTATGACAACGCTTGGAAACCGGAGCTGGGCCGCTTTCGGAGCGATTATGCCTTCCGGGGGCTGGCCGATTATCGGTACCCGTTGCTGAACAGTTTTTACCGGGTTTGCCGGAACAATCCACAGCTGGAATACCATCTGCTCCGGAACTTTAAAAAATACGGGCAATTCGCCGACGCCAGCCTGGTCTCCTCCGACTGGCGGGTCCTGACGCTGGCGCAGCACCACGGTCTACCCACCCGTTTGTTGGACTGGACGTATTCACCTTTTGTCGCCTTACACTTTGTGACCGACGATCCGAACAAATATGACCAGGACGGGGTGATCTGGCAGGTCGATTATGTGCAGGTCAACCGGATGCTGCCCGAGCCGTTTAAAGGAGTGATGGAAAAGGTCGGGGCCAATGCGTTTACGGTGGAGATGATTGAAGAAGCCGTTCCGACGCTAAAGGATTTTGACGCCTTTCACGACCACGACCACGACCTGGTTATTTTCTTCGAACCGCCTTCTCTCGATTCCCGGATTGTCAACCAATTTGCTTTCTTCTCCGTGATGTCCACCGCCACCGGACGCCTGGACGAATGGCTTTACCAGTACCCGCACCTTTACCGGAAGATCATCATTCCCCGCGAGTTGAAATGGGAGATCCGGGATAAGCTGGATCAGGCCAATATTACCGAGCGGATCCTCTTCCCCGGCTTGGACGGGTTGGCCAAATGGCTCTTGCGCCATTACACGCCCCGTTGTCTCGACCGGCCGAATCAGACAGACCAGCCGGATTGTTCCGGATAAACGAAAAAAAACAAAAAACCGAGCATAAATCAGGGCTCGGTTTTTTTGAGGTTGCCAAAGCAAAGACGGCGCTTATTCCTCCAACCCGCCGGGAGTAACAGCCGGATTATTGACGGCCGTTGTTTTACAGCCGCAGACTGATGTCCAGTGCCGGCACGGAGTGGGTAATACGGCCAACGGAGATCAAGTCCACACCGGCGGCGGCAATCGCCCGGATGGTTTCGGCGGAAACGTTGCCCGAGGCTTCGACCAACGCCTTTCCGTCAATGAGCCGCACCATCTCGGCCATCAACGCCGGCGGCATGTTGTCCAACATGATAATATCAACGCCGGCGGCTAAGGCTTCGCGAACCTGCTCTTCGGTTTCCACTTCCACCTCAATTTTCATGGTGTGGGGGGCGGCGGCACGGACTTTGGCGACAGCGGCTTTGATCCCGCCGCAGGCCGCCAGATGGTTATCTTTGATCAGGATGGCGTCGGCCAGGTTAAAACGGTGGTTGTAGCCACCGCCGACCCGGACGGCATATTTTTGTAAGGCGCGCAGTCCGGGAAGGGTTTTTCTGGTGTCGACCAGCCGGACCCGGGGATAATCGGCCAGCAGATCCACCAGTTTCCGGGTGGCGGTGGCGACGCCGGACAGATGTTGGAGGAAGTTGAGGGCCACCCGTTCGCCACTGAGCAGGTCACGAGTGGGGCCGGAAATTACGGCCAGCACCGAACCGGCCGTAACGCGGGCTCCGTCCGGATGCGTAATCTGCAGGTCGATAGCGGGGTTAAGTTGGTGAAAGACTTCCTGGACGACCGGCCAACCACAGATTACCCCGGATTCCTTGGCGATAAATCGGCCGCTGGTGGTAGCGGAAGGTTCAATGGTCAGGGTGGAAGTGATGTCACCGGAGCCTAAATCTTCCGCCAGGGCCCGGCGGACCAGATCGGTATAGACGTGTTTCGGCAGTTCCATCGCATAACACCTCGCTTTTTACCACGACCACGTAAATGGTTGGTCGGCGGCGGCCCAATTGGTTCCCGTAGACGAAAGAACAATGCGTTTTTGCCACGCCGGATCCGGGACGGGATAGTCAACCCGGTAGTGACTGCCCCGGCTTTCCCGGCGGGTAAGGGCCGCCTCCAGCATCAACCGGACCAGGAGGCGCATGTTCTGCAACTCCAGGTACGGGCGGTTGAGGCGGTTCAAAGGAATGGGCGCGGGCGGTGTCGCCGGCGCCAAACGGCGTTTCGCGTTTTGCAGGTCTTCTTCCCGGCGGATGATCCCGAGATGGGCAGAGGCCAACGCTTTGAGGGCCAAACGGTCGGCGGCTAAATGTTCCGGGTTGGTTTCGGTGGGGACAACTGCCGCCAGTTCCGGCGGGAGGGCCGGTTGTCGCCGCCGGTTGCGCTGGAGATATTCAAAGATGCGGTGGCCGAAGACCAAACCGTCCAGCAAAGAGTTGCTGGCCAGACGGTTGGCGCCGTGGACCCCGGCGTTGGCTACTTCCCCACAGGCAAAGAGCCAGGGCAGGGCGGTCCGGCCGTAGAGGTCAATGGCCACGCCCCCCATCATGTAGTGGGCGGCCGGGGCGACCGGAATGGGCGCTTTGGTGATATCAAGGCCGTAACTTAAACAGGTTTCGTAAATATTGGGAAAACGCCGTTCAATCAAGTCCGCACTTAACAGGGAGAGATCAAGGTAGACATGGTCGGCACCGGTTTTTGCCATTTCCAACCAGACACTGCGGGCGACCACATCGCGGGGGGCTAGTTCCGCCTGTTTGTGGTAGGAGGGCATAAAACGAACACCTTTTTTGTTGCGGAGCAGGCCGCCTTCGCCCCGGACCGCCTCGGTGATGAGAAAACAGGGGGCCCCGTCCAGATGGAGGACCGTCGGGTGAAATTGCACGAATTCCAGATCCGCCAAGGGGGCACCGGCAAGGAAGGCCAGGGCCAGACCATCACCGGTGGCGACCGCCGGATTAGTGGTGGCGGTAAAGATCTGTCCACAACCACCGGTGGCCAGGACCGTTGCTTCCGCTAAAAAGCTGGTCTGCGTTGCGTTTTCGTCGAGAACGAGGGCACCGTAACAGCCATCTTCCCCGGTAAGCAGGGCCACGGCATAATGGTTTTCCTTGACCGTGATCCGGGGATGGGTCCGGACCCGTTGGACAAGGACTTTAATGATCTCGCGGCCGGTGGCATCGCCGTCGGCGTGTAAAACCCGGGAAAAGGAGTGGGCGGCTTCCCGGGTCATGACCAGGGTACCGGCTTCAGTGTCAAAAGGGACGCCCCAAGCGATTAGCTCCCGGACCCGTTCCGGGCCTTCATTCACCAGGGCCGTAACGGCCGGCGGCAAGCAGAGACCGGCGCCGGCTTGTATCGTATCCGTGTAGTGTAAATCTGGGGAGTCGTCCGGACTGAGGGCGGCGGCAATACCGCCTTGGGCGTAGCTGGTGTTACTTTCTTCCAGCGTTTCTTTGGTGATCAGAGTTACCGGGGCAATGTCAGCTAATTTGAGCGCGGTATAAAGTCCAGCGATTCCGCTGCCGATCACTAGAAAAGGAGTCCTGCTCAGACCGGCAGTGGAAAGAGTAATCTTCATTACAGATGGCCTCCTTGGTAAATTCGAGCTAAAAGGGAAACCTCTCCCCGCGGACGGGGAGAGGAGGGCAAAGGAGGAGAACCTATTTGACCGCCAACATCCGTTCGAGGCAGTGGCGGGCTTGAACACGGATTGGTTCCGGCACGGTAATAACCGGTTGGAGCGTGCGGAGGGCGGCGGCCACATCCGCCAGGGTGGTCTTTTTCATGTTCGGACAAACCAGCTTGGGCGTTAAGAGATAGAACCTTTTATCCGGATAGCGCTTTTTTAAACCATGGATGATTCCCATCTCGGTGCCGATAATAAAGGTGGAAGCATCCATCTTGCCCACTTGCTCCACGATCTGTTTCGTACTACCGACAAAATCGGCGTGGGCGACAACCTCCGGCCGGCATTCGGGATGGATTAAAAGCTTGGCTTCCGGATGGGCCTTTTTCACCTTTTCCACCTCGTCAACGGTGACTTGATGGTGGGTGCGGCAGAAGCCGGGCCAGAGGTGGAATTTTTTCTCCGGGACTTGGGCGGCCACGTAGCTCCCCAAGTTTTGGTCGGGGAGGAAAATGATCTCTTCCTCGGCTAACGAGCGGACGACTTTTACCGCGTTGGAAGAAGTGCAACAGATATCACTAACCGCTTTTACCGCGGCGCTGGTGTTTACGTAAGCGACGACCGCGGCCTTGGGATATTTGGCCCGCCATTCTTTGACCGTCTCCGCATCGGCCATGTCCGCCATGGGACAACCGGCTTCGGGCGCGGGCAGTAAAACCGTTTTTTCGGGGGAAAGAAGACTGGCGCTTTCCGCCATGAAATGAACACCACATAAAACAAGGACCGAATGGGGTGAATCTGCTGCTAAACGGCTTAGTTCCAACGAATCGCCGACAAAATCGGCGATATCTTGCACCTCATCGTTTTGGTAAGTGTGGGCGAGAATGAGCGCATCTTTTTCCGCTTTTAATTTTTGGATTTCCGTGATCAGCTCAAGTTGTGACATTTACTACCCCCCCTTACGTCATTTTAATTGTATCGTTATTTCACCGTTTGTCAATTCGTCAGGAAATAAAGCAAAAACTGCTTAACAGTAAATTTACCATTTGCCGCTTTTTTTAACGGAAGGCCCGGCGGTAAAATCAGGTGGAAAGAAGGGAAGAAAATGGCGACGGACAAGCTGATTTTACAAAACATGATCTTCTATGGTTACCATGGGGTTTTTGCGGCCGAAAAGGAGTTGGGACAACGCCTGGAGGTTGATGTCGAACTTTACCTGGATTTGCGGCAAGCCGGAATCAACGATGATCTGGAAGCAACCATCAACTACGTAGAGGTTTACACCTTAATCAAAGAGCTGGTTGAGGAACGCGAGTACAATCTCATGGAAGGATTGGCGGAGGAGATTGCCGACTCGCTGCTGGCGGGGTACCCCCTTCAGGAAATTGTTGTCCGCGTGCGTAAGCCCCAGCCTCCCGTTGGTGGCGTCATGGATTATTTTGGGGTTGAGATCCGGCGTTCAGCGGCAAAGGTAAACCAGTTGTAAAGGATAAGTCTAAGGTCGGACGGAAAAGCCTGAACAATCCCAGCGCACAAGCCTTCCCTCGGAACGGGGGGAGGTTTTTTCTTTGTCCGTTACTCGGCCGGCGTCAAGCTTTTCTTGTCCATGGAGAGCGGCCGGGCCGGTGACCGCGCGGTCTTTTCTTGGTTAACGGCGCTGGCCGGCGCATTATCCCGGCCGAACCGGGGAAGAATATGTTTACAACTTTACCAAAGCCATGATCTTCCTGGTTGGGCCGGTAATGCGTTAAGGAGGGAAAAAATGCGGGTTCTAATGCTGAGCTGGGAATACCCGCCGGAAATTGTGGGCGGGATTGCCCCCCATGTCCATGATCTCGCTCTGGCTTTAGGGGAAAAAGGACCGGAAGTGACCGTTTTGACCAGAGGTAATGACCCGGTAGACACCACGGAACAGCGGAAAGGGTTGAAGGTTTGCCGGGTTGCGCGTCATGCTCCCGAGCCCCCCGACTTTGTCTCTTGGGTGATGCAGCTTAATCTACAGTTGATGGAGAAGGCGGTCGCCCTGGTGGCGGAGGGGGAAGACTTCGATTTAATCCACGCCCATGATTGGTTGGTGGCTTACGCCGGAAGAGGGTTAAAACATGCCTTCCGAAAGCCGCTGGTGGCGACGGTTCACGCCACCGAATGGGGGCGTAACAACGGCTTGCATAATGAGCTGCAGCGCTACATCAGTAGTGTCGAATGGTGGCTGACGTTTGAAGCCTGGCGGGTGATCTGTTGCAGCCGTTATATGTTTGGGGAACTGCAACGCATCTTTCAGTTGCCGGCCAATAAGTTACGGATTATTCCCAATGGGGTTTATCCGGAGCCTTTTCGCCGCCAGGCGGGGGATGCCCGGGCGATCCGGCGGCAATATGCGGCCGATGATGAGCAGATCGTGTTTTATGTCGGCCGTTTGGTCTATGAAAAAGGGCTGGATCTGCTCTTGGCGGCGGCCCCGAAAATTTTGGCGGGCCGGGAGAAGGTCAAGTTTATTGTGGCCGGAAAAGGCCCCTATGCGGAGCATTTACATGCGCGGGCCCGGCAAATGGGTCTCTACCACAAGTTTTATTTCACCGGCTACATCGATGACTTAACGCGAAATGCCTTGTTCAGTACGGCTGATGTGGCGGTCTTTCCCAGTTTATATGAACCCTTCGGGATCGTGGCTTTGGAAGCGATGGCGGCGGGGACGCCGGTGGTTGTCGCTGATACCGGCGGTTTGGGCGAAGTGGTCCGCCACGGCCAGAACGGTTTAAAGGCGCTCCCCAACAACCCCGAATCACTGGCCGAGAATATCTTATGGGTCCTTACCCACCCGGAACAGGCGGCCGCTATGCGGGAGCAAGCTTGGCGCGACGTGGAAACCGAATATAACTGGGGTAAAATCGCCGACCGGACCATCGAGCTCTACCAAGAGGTACTGCAGGAGTATCAACGGTCCGCTTGGTACCGCCCCGGCGTTGGGGCCGGGTGGGAACGTCCCGGCGACCACTGGTCCCGTCCCCGCCCGGTGCCCGCCGCTGCCCTTGCTTACGGCCGGTATGCGCCGACCGGTGCGGAGACGGGGCCGTTGCCTCCGGGGATTAACGGACAAAGGGGGGGTTACCAGTGAAGGCCATTGTTATGGCGGGGGGAAAAGGGACAAGGCTGCGTCCTTTAACCTGTAAACTACCGAAACCGATGGTACCGATCGCGGGCCGGCCGATGGTCGAGTATATTTTAGCCCTTCTACAACAGTATCACTTCACCGAGGTCGGGATGACCCTGTTTTACCTTCCCGAACTCATCGCCAACTATTTTGGCGATGGGCGCGAATTTGGTGTCAACCTCCGTTATTTTGTCGAAGAAACCCCGTTGGGCACAGCGGGAAGTGTGAAAAATGCCGAAGCCTTTCTGGACGATACTTTTCTGGTGATCAGCGGCGATGCCTTGACCGATATCAACCTGACCGAGGCTCTGGTTTTTCATCGGGCCCGGCGGGCTCTGGTGACCATCGTCCTGACCAAAGTGACGAACCCCCTCGAATATGGGGTCGTGATCACCGAAGAGGACGGGCGGGTCAAGCGGTTTTTGGAGAAACCCGGGTGGGGTGAAGTCTTCAGTGATACGGTGAACACCGGGATCTACCTGATTGAGCCGGAGATTTTCCGTTATTACGAGAAGGGCAAAGCGGTTGATTTCAGTAAAGACCTTTTCCCGCTGCTCCTACAGGCGGGCGCGCCCTTATACGGATATGTGGCCGAAGGCTACTGGTCCGATGTGGGGAACTTGGCCCAGTACCGGCAGGCCAATTATGATCTGTTGGATGGCAAACTGCAGTTTACACCGGCCGGTCAGGAGCTTGCCCCCGGGATCTGGGTGGGTGAAGGGACGGAGTTGCCCGCCACGGTTCAAGTGGAGGCGCCGGTGGCTTTGGGAAAGTATGTACGGGTCAATAAAAACGCCACGCTTGGGAAGCATACGGTCATCGGCGATCATAGCCTGGTCGGTGAAGAGGCCTCCCTCAAACGCGCCATCCTCTGGAACCACACCTATGTGGGTTACCAGACCGAGATCCGGGGGGCGATCCTGGCCCACCGTACCCACCTGAAGTCCGGGGTCCGGGTTTACGAGGGCGCGGTTTTGGGGGAAGGTTGTACGGTCGGTTCGAAAGCCGTGATCCAACCGGAGGTCCGGACCTGGCCGGAGAAATATGTGGAGAGTGGTTCGGTGCTCAATTCCAGCCTGGTCTGGGGTAACCGCTGGGGGACCAACCTCTTTGGCCGTCAGGGTGTCGACAAAATGGCCAATCTGGAGTTTACCCCTGAGTTCGCCGCCAAACTGGGGGTGGCGTACGGCACAGTTTTACCGGAAAACAGCTGGGTGGTGCTGGGCACCGACCATTTTCCGGCCGGCCAAAAACTGAAACCCGCCTTGGTCAGCGGTTTGCTGGGAACAGGTGTCCACGTCTATGATTTAGGCGTGACGGCGACCCCGGTGACCCGGCAAGCCGTCGTGGCCCTGGAAGCAACGGCCGGCCTTCAACTGCGGATCTCCCCGGCGGCGCCGGAGAATCTTTTGGTGGAATTCTTCGACGCGCAAGGGTTGCTCATCAACCGGGCTGTTGAACGCCAGGTGGAACAGGCCTTTTTTACGGAGGAGTTCCGGCGGGTCGCTCCCGACCGGTTGGGCCGGGTCCAGGTCATAGCCGATTTCTCCGCCCGTTATTTAGAAAATATCCTGAAGGCCACCGCAGCGGAAGCGATCCGCGCCGCCCGTTATAAAACAGTGGTTGGAGTTGATGCTGCCGACAGCCCCTTGGAAGGTCTGCTGACGACGATCCTGACGGCGCTCGGCTGTGAAACGGTGGTTTTACAACCGGATCCTGCCGGCGTTTACCGGACGGCGACGGACGTCAGGGAAGCTTGCCTGCCCATTTTGGCGGAACAGGTCCGGCGGTCGCGAGCGGACCTTGGAGTGCTGCTCGTGAGTAACGGGGAGTGCTTAATCCTGGTTGACGAAGAAGGCACGGTGGTTGCGGAGGAACAGTTTACGGCCTTGCTTTCCCTGTTCGCCCTGAAGTACGGAGGGGCCGGGACGATTCCGCTCCCGGTAACCGCCCCGCGCTTCATTGAGGAAGTGATCAAGGCCAACCGGGGGGCGGTGGTCCGGACGAAGGCCAGCCCCCGGGCGCTCATGGAAAAGGTGGCCGCCGCCCGGCTTTACCCCGCCGGTGACGGCCGGTGTTCCTTTCAAGCGGCCTACGACGGTTTATACGCTCTGACCAGGATCCTGGAGCTCATGACCAGGGAAGAACGGAGCCTCGCCCAACTGGTTGCCCTGCTTCCCGCCTACTACACCGACCGTAAGCAGGTCGATTGTTCCTGGGAAGATAAGGGCCGGATCATGCGCCATCTCTATGAAGAGAATAAGGACAAAGAGATCGAAGTGATTGACGGCTTAAAGGTCTTTCATGATCACGGCTGGGCGCTGGTATTACCCGATGCCGAGGACCCGACCTTTCAGATTTATAGCGAAGGCACCACGCCAGAAGCCGCCACCGAATTAACCAGTTTATATACCTCCCGGATCGCCGCTTTACAGTTGCGGTAAGCGGTGGTGTTCAGAGGCTCCGGATGAAACAGAAGCGAAGGGAAAAAGAGAAAAGCGCAAACGCGCTTTTCTTTATTACGTTTAGAAGGATTTGCCGGCAGGAAAGATTCTTTGTTTCGCGAAGTTTTAAAGGATAAAAGGACAGATTCCGGTGTCGCCTCTGCGGTGAGGGGAGGGTTAATTATTAACACAATCAGCTTCGTTATCATCACGGGGATCTCTGGTGCAGGTAAAACCGAAGCAATGAAAGCCTTTGAAGACCTGGGTTATTTTTGTGTCGATAACCTCCCGCCCGTTTTACTGCCGAAATTTGCCGAGCTTTGTGCACAATCGGAAGGGCGGGTTAATAGAATAGCTCTGGTGGTCGACATCAGAGGCGGTGGTTTTTTTGACAGCCTCTTTTCTTCGCTAAACCTTTTGGAAGAAGAGGGCTACAGTTATGAGATCCTCTACCTGGAGGCGGAGGACGAAGTGATTATCCGGCGGTTTAAAGAATCCCGCCGCCGTCATCCCTTGGCTGGTGAAGGCAGGATTGCCGATGCAATCCAGGAGGAAAGGTCCCGCTTGGAAAAGCTGAAAGGGAAAGCGTCGATGATCATCGACACCAGTGATTTAACCGTCCGGCAACTACGGGAGAAGATCATCGGCCGGTTCAGCCAGGTCAATGAAGGACAGAAGATGATCATTACCATTGTCTCGTTTGGCTTTAGCCACGGAGTACCCCTCGATGCGGACCTGGTCTTTGATGTCCGCTTTTTACCGAATCCGTATTATGTTGATTCCCTCCGGGAACTGGATGGTAATTACCAGGAAGTGGCCGATTATGTGTTGAAGTGGCCGGTGACCACCAGATTCCTGGCGAAGCTCTACGATTTTATCGATTTTTTAATTCCCCAGTATATTAGCGAGGGAAAGTTGCAATTGGTGATTGCGATTGGTTGTACCGGTGGGCGCCACCGTTCGGTGACTATCGCCAATCAACTGCGCGAGTTTATAAAAGCCAAGGGTTACAAGGCCCTGGTTGAGCACAGAGATATCAGTTAGGGGGAGAGGTTATGTTCCGACCGTACCGCCAAGATCCCTGGCGTACCAGGCTGATCTTCGGATTGGGACTGGTCGTCTGCGGCATCCTGATTGCGTTTGCCAAGACCAATCTGAACCACTGGTTCGGTGGCTGTTTGGTCCTTGGCGGTTTGGCGATGGTGTTTTGGGTGCCGCGGGTCCGTAACCGGTTGGGAACGGCCTTTATCACCGAAAGAAAGTTATTTCGGCTCTTGGAGCGGGAAGCCAGGATTGTGGTGATCGGGGGCGGCACGGGACTAGGGACGATCCTCCGCGGTTTAAAGAAAATAACCAATGATCTGACCGCCATTGTGACGGTAGCCGATGATGGCGGCAGTTCGGGGCGGTTGCGGAAGGAGTTTGGCATTTTGCCGCCCGGGGATATTCGCAACTGTCTAATCGCCATGGCCGACCTGGAACCGCTGATGGAACGGTTAATGCAGTATCGGTTTAACTGTGGGAGCGGTTTGGCCGGCCATAATTTTGGCAATCTTTTTCTAACGGCGATGACCGGGATTACCGGGGATTTTCAAAAGGCGATTGAGGCCTCGGTTAAGGTTTTAGCGGTCAAAGGGCGGATCTTTGCCGCGACCCTGGATAACGTCAGTCTCCGGGCGGAACTGCAAAACGGCGTGGTGGTCGAGGGTGAATCTGCCATCGGCCAGAGTAAAGCGCCGATTAAGCGGATTTATCTGGAACCGGCCGCGGCGAAGGCGGTACCCGAGAGTTTGGAAGCGATCGCCGCCGCCGACCTCATTATCATCGGACCGGGGAGCTTGTTTACCAGTGTGATCCCACCTTTACTGGTCGAAGAGATCCTGGCAGCGGTGAAAGCGGCCGCGGCGACAAAGATCTACATCTGTAATGTGATGACACAACCCGGTGAAACCGATGGCTTTAGCGCCTCGGATCATCTGCGTGTTCTCCTGAAGCACACCGACCCCAAGCTTGTGGATTATATGATCATCAATGACCAGGAGGTTCCCCCGGAAGCCCGGGCCCTTTACGCCGAAGAAGGGGCCGAACCGGTTGTTCCTGACCTGGAAAAGGTGCTGAAGATGGGGGTGTGTCCGGTTGCCGGGCCGCTTTTGAACACCAACGGCTTGGTTCGCCATGACGCGGACCGCCTGGCCAACCTGCTGGTTGAGATGATGCCGATGTTTTTCAGCCGGCGCCGCCGTTGGCAGCGGCGGTGGCACCGGTTACTCGGGGTTTTGGGCGGACTCGCCGGTAAATTGGGGTTGGTTGCCGACGGTGGACGGCTGCGCTGGCGGCCAACGGACCGGGGTAAAGCGCTGAAGTTTGATTTTATCGCCAAAAACCTCAACCGGGGCCAAGGACCGACCTGTGAAGTCTATACCAGCGCGGTGGAGGCGCCGTCTGTGCTGCACCCCTATAAAATTGACTTCCAAAAAAACTTGGTGATCGGGGTATTTTTAGGGGAACGGCCCAGTGGTGGTTTTGGGTTGTCGCCCCTTGGGGTCCGGTTGAAAAAAAACGGGCTTGAGATCACCTACCGGGAAGAAAGACCCCTCCAAGTGGGCGCCGTCCAACGGTTGACCTACCCGGCGGCCTTTTTCGTTCTGGACCGGGGGGATCTGCCCGCGGGGGAACTCCCGCTCTACTTAAAGAACGAAGAGGCGAAAAAAACGATCCTGGTGCGTAAAATATCGTTATAAACTTTTGGTGTGGTTCCTAATAAAAAGCCGCTGCTTCGATCGGCCTTTACAAAGGGGGAGCAAGTAAGGTAAAATACATACGACGATAAAGAGAACATGGACAAAAAAATATCTCTCGATCGATCCTTCAGGGCAGGGTGCGGCATGCGGCCAATTCCCGACCGGTGGTGAGGGGAAACCCAAGTCCACGAGCTTAATTTTTAAGCTGATCTGGTGCGAATCCAGAACCGACGGTATAGTCCGGATGGAAGAAGGAGTCTTTGCTTGCGCGCTAAGTAAGCATTGCTTTGACCGGAACCCTGAAGGAGCACTTCGGGGTTTTTCTTTTGCCACAACCTCATCCGGTTAGTCGTGCAACGCCGGGTTGTCAGTGGCGGACCGGCAAGGAACTTCCCGAAGGTGCTCTCCGGTGCGCTGGGGTCAAGCGCCGGGCTGGAGATAAATTGGGGTGCAAGGGATAAGTCTTGGATGGCTGGTGAGAGTTGGTTTTTGGCCGATAAGGAATTTGCCAAGAGCGAGCAACGCGACAGAAGAGGAGGTTAATCAGTGCGCGCCGTCATTGAAGTTAACGATGTTACCCTGGCCTTTACCCCGCACTGCTCCCCGGAGCTGGACGGGGTTAATTTGGTGGTATATGAAGGAGAGTTCCTCTGTTTGGTGGGCCCCAGCGGATGTGGCAAATCAACCCTTTTGCGGTTGGTGGCCGGGGTTTTGACCCCGGACCGGGGGGAAGTTAAAGTTTTTGGGGAAAAGAAGCCGCTCAACTGGTCCCGGTTGAGTGTGGTTCCCCAGGATTCGTTACTTTTGCCCTGGCGGAAAGTGCTCGATAATGTTCTGCTGCCCCTGGAACTGAACGGCCGCCGCCATGATCGGGCCCAGTGGGAAGCCCGGGCCCGGGCGGCCCTTCGGTTGGTGAACCTGCATGGAGTGGAGGAGAAATACCCCCATCAACTGTCCGGGGGGATGCGGCAACGGGTGGCCTTGGCCCGCGCCCTGGTCGGTCAGGCCGAGATTTTGCTGTTGGATGAACCCTTTGCCGCCCTGGACGCTCTGACCAGAAGCCAACTCCACCTGGAGATCCTGCGGATTCGCCGGCAAACACCATTCACCGGTTTAATGGTCACCCATAACATTTTTGAGGCGGTTTTCCTGGCCGACCGTGTGGTGGTGATGGGGGAAAAACCCGGACGGATCCTGGGGGAGATCAAGATCGATCTTCCGTACCCCCGGGAGCTTAAACTGATGAGCACGCCGGAATTTGCCGCCTTGGTCGGTTCCGTTCAGGACCTTTTAGAGAAAGGATGGTGCGCCGAACATGCGTAAACCCGTGGGCTATTCCGGTTCCGGCGGGGAAAGGGTGCTGGCCCTTCTCCTGATGGGAGTGGTTGTTTTCCTGGTCTGGGCCGGGCTGGCGACCCTTTACCCCGATTACATCCTTCCTTCACCGGGGGTTGTGGTCCGTCGCGCCCGGGAACTTTTCCGGCAGGGCGGTTTTTTTGCCGTCCATTTCCGGACGACTCTGGTCGAAGCCTTACTTGGGTTCCTGTTGGGAACCGGGGCCGCCCTCCCCCTCAGTTATTTACTGGCGCGCCACCCCCGTCTGGACCGCCTGGTCACACCGGTGGTCGTGGCCGTTCAGGCCATCCCGATTGTGGCCTTGGCGCCGCTGATGGTGATCTGGTTTGGCTTTGGTCTGACTTCCAAGATCATCATCGCTGCCCTGACCGCGTTTTTCCCCGTTTTAACCAACGGTGTCGTCGGTTTAAGGGAGACCGATCCCCGCTTGAAAGAGATGCTCACGATCATGGGCGCCGGGAAGCGGGAGATCTTTTTCAAACTGGAGGTGCCGTCGGCTTTACCGGTCCTCTTCGGCGGCTTGCGGATGGGGTTGACCCTTTCCGTCATCGGCGCGGTGGTCGGCGAGTTTTCCGGGGCCGGCCGCGGCCTCGGTTATCTGGTCTATTTTGCCCGCGGCACCTTTGACACCGCACTCATCTTCGTGGCTCTGCTGGCGCTGGCGGCCATGGGGATTGGTTTTTATCTTGTGGTCTCGTGGCTGGAAGCGGTGGTGATGCCTTGGCGGAAAAACAGCGACCGTTAGTCGCCGGAAAGGAAGGGATTTGCCGCAGCGCTAGTCTGGAATTGTTGAAATTATCATTATCCGGAACGGAGGAGAAGAAAGATGAGGAAAAAACCGCTTTTCATTTTGGCGTTCGTGGTTCTGCTCCTTGGTGCACTGCTCTTTTGGGCCCGCCCGGCGCGTCAGCATAAGGTTACTTTAGCAATGACCTACATTCCAAATGTGCAGTTTGCCCCGTGGTATGTGGCGGAAGAGAAAGGGTTTTTCCGGGAAGAAGGCCTGGAGGTTGTCTTTGACTACCGGATGGACATCGATGCCTTGCAGCTGGTGGCCCAGGGCAAGATGGATTATGCCATTGCCGGCGGGGATCAAGTCCTGGTGGCCCGGGGGCAAGGAATTCCCGTGGTCTACCTGATGAGCCTGTATGCGGAGTTTCCCCCGGCGGTTATTGCCAAAGCGGAGTCGGGGATTAAAACCGCTGCCGACTTAAAGGGGAAAACGGTCGGGCTCCCCCTGTACGGGACCAATCTACTGGCGATTCAGGCCATCCTCCGGCGGGCTGGCCTTGACGAGCAGGAGGTCAACCTCATCGATATCGGTTATACCCAGATTCCGTCCTTATTGGAGGGCAAGGTTGATGCCGTGGTCGGTTTTGCCAATAACGAACCGGTCAAGCTCAAAGCAATGGGGGTGGAGGTCAGCCAGATTAACTCCTGGGATTACTTTTCCCTGGTCGGTCACGGCTTGATCACCGGGGCCGGAAAAGTGAAGAGCAACCCTGCGGAAGTGGGCAAAATGGTGCGGGCCAGTTACAAAGGGTTGCAATATGCCCTGGCCCACCCGGAGGAGACTTTTGCGATCTGTCTGAAGTACCTTTCCGAACTTGGCGAGGAGCAAAGGAAGCAGGAATGGGAAGTCTTAAAAGCGTCCATGGCCCTCTGGGAGAACGACTACACGCGGGCGCACGGGCTTGGCCGTTCCGACCCGGCCAGTTGGGAGGATGCCCAGCAGTTGATGATCGAGCTGGGGATGATTCCACAGGCGACCCCGGTCGGCGAGCTCCTGAATTTATCGTTTTTACCGGAGAAAGAGTAGGCTGTCCGGTTGAATTCGCCCGCGCACCTGACCTGGCCTGCTGCCAGCGCCGCGCGCTACGCGCGCTAATTCCATGAAGCCTAGCGCCAAGTTCGGCTGGGTGTTCCCGGCGCGCCGGGGAGAGGCCTGGGTTTAGGACCGTGTTTGTTTCAAGCGTTAATCAATCGATGGGCAGCAGTTCATTTGGTGCGGTTCTTTTGGCGCCGGGAGAACGACCAGTGTGTTATAGACGGGAGAAAACGGAGATTGCATTAGCAGCCAGCCCATTCCTTGCCTGGTACTGTTTCACAGCATTTGCAGTATAATTACCCTGCCTGTTTCCGTGGCTATGGCTATATTCTACTATATGATAAGGGATTTGGTAATACTGGGGCGAGTTAATTAGACTGGACCGAATATTTTCTACTGGTCCAGAAAGGTATAAATGGGACAATTTTTAGATTGAAAAAGAAGGTATCTTAAGATTAAACTATTTTCTTTTTTCTGCGGGATTACTCTATGTAAGGGGAGATAACAATGATTAAAGAAAAGAAAGTAATAAAATTATCATTGATTATAGTTGTGTTGTTATTTTTGACGATAATTAATTCAGTTTGTATAGCAGCAATAAAATAAGGAGATCATAGAAGATGAAATTCATGTAAATATAACATTTTGCAAAGAACCAGGGGTAAATGGAGAGATTATTTATAAAAATGGTATGAACAATCCTATTCTTCTAAAAGTCGGAGAAGATTCGTATGTAAAAGAAGAAATCTTGATAGGAGAAATTTATAGCAGAGATTATGCAATATCGTCATCAGGACTAATTGCTTATGTAAGTAATGATTCAATCCATTTAGCATCAGTAGAGAATGGAAAAGAAAAAATCGAATCGTGGCTGAGTGAAGAACCATCGTGGTCGCCGGATGGAAATAAGTTTGTTTATTGCTATGATGGAAAACTCATATGTTATGATATCGCTAATAAAAGCAAGTATATCTTAAGCGAAGGCCAAACGGTGAGGAGACCTATATGGATTTCAGAAGACCAGATAATATTTGTAAAAGATGATAATATTACTATTCTTGGCTTAACAACTAGTGAAGAAGAGAAAATTACGGTGGAAAAAGGTTCTTATCCACGAATGGTTTATGATTCCCGGAAACATGTAGTTTATTTTGTAAGAAGGCTAAAAGGTTCCTATGATGTCGCACAATACAAACTAGCAACAAAAGAATTGAACATTGTTGTAAAAGGAAATTTTCAATTGTTAGGGCTTGGGCCGAACGGGGATAGTCTTTATTTAGTTGACATTGATAACGGAAATCAATTGATCAATTATAATTTAAAAACAAATACGAGAGCGATTATTGAAAGTGAAAATGTAATGGATGGAATATCTACATTTGATGGAAGAGCCTTACTTTATTCAACATATGATAAATTATATTTATATTTGTAAAAGATTTAAGGGATTACGTAAACCCCAGGTAACCGGCAGGGCAAAAAATGCTCAAAAGCGGATCGATAGACACTATAAAGCTGCTATTATACTGGGTTTTGTCGGTTTAGTCCTATCCTCTTACTATGCTAATATAAATAAACTGATAACGGGGACAACAGTTTTTATTGGTGCTCGCCCTCGCCTTTATCCTGGCCAACCTGTTGACGAAGAAGATCATCGGTCCAATCAACAGTCAGTCAACACCAGGCGGAAAAGCTGCCCGCGAGTTTACCGCCAATGTCTCTCACGAACTGAAAACACCGCTTACTTCCATTCTGGGCTACGCCGAGCTGATGCGCAGCGGCATGGTTCAGCCGGAGGACCAGGCCGCCTTTGCCGGCCGGATCTATGATGAAGCCCGGCATTTGCTCCGTCTGGTTGAAGATATGATTAACCTGTCCCGGCTGGACGAGAGGGAGGTGCTGTTTCCGGTGGAGGCGATCGACCTGTTCGCCTTGGTTCGGGAAGTGGTGGACCGCTTGGCCCCGCTGGCGGCGGAGAAGCAGATCCGGTTGGCCAGTGCGCCGGGGGAAGGGACGACCGTCACGGTTATTTTCAAGCGCACAGGGTTATAAGGCAAATTCCGTCCTGCCCGGGGGCGGGTGTTGCTTGTTTAAAGATTAAAACCACCCTTGAAGGGCGGTTTTCTTTTGGTGTGTTTTTGTGTAAAGCTTGTCGACAACGGATTTCTGGTCAGTTCCGGTAGAAAACATGGTTTCCGATGCGGGTGGTGATGGGATGGGAGCGGACCCACTGGTTGGTGGTCTTGGCCGGGTTGTAAAAGCCAATGGCTCCGTGGGACGGGTCCCACCCGTTCAGGGCATCCTGCACCGCTTTTATGCTGGTGGGGGTGGGAGGCAGGTTGATCCGTCCGTCCATCACCGGGCTGTATTGATAGTATTTTCCCTGGTCCACCTGGTAGATAATCTGGGTGATCGTATTGGGATACCGGGGATCGTGCAGCCGGTTGAGGACGGAAGCCGCCACGGCGACTTGCCCTTCGTAGGATTCACCTTCCGCCTCGGCCCGGACTAAGCGGGCGAGCAGTTCAATCTCCGCTTGGGTTAGGTTGTATTTGCCGCCGGAATAGCCGCCACCGCTGCCATTGTTTCCGGAATTGCCGCTATTGCCACCGGGATTGGTCGCGCCTGTTCCGGTTGGGATCGTTAAGACTTGTCCGGGATAGATAAAATCGGAAGAGAGCTTGTTGGCGGTCTTCAAAGCCTGGATGGTGGTGCCGTAACGTTTGGCGATCAAATAAAGGCTGTCGTTGGCCCGGACCGTATAGACTTGCCCCCCGCCGGAAGGCGAACCGGAGCCCGGATTGGCGCCGCCCTGGGCGAGCGGCAAGTATAAAGTTTGGCCGACCGCCAAGTAATTATGCCAAATGTTGTTGGTCGCGCGTAAGCTGGACAAGGGAATCCCGTTGCGGGTGGCAATCAGGTAAAGGGAATCGCCGGGACGAACCGTGTAGGCCGTGGGAATCGTGAGGGTTTGTCCGGGATAGATCAGGTTGGAACTTAAGTTGTTGCTATTTTTCAGCACCGTGGTGGGGACATTGTAGCGGCGGGCAATTAGGTACAAGGAGTCCCCCGGTCGGACTTGGTAAGTTTGGGCGCTGATGAGCACCGGCAGGAACATGACCAGCAAGGCCAGCAGGAATGAGCCGTAACGGATGTAACGTTTCTTGCCATTCATCTGGTAAACACTCCTCTTTCGTGTTGTCGTTTTTGGTCGTCAACGGCAGATAGAGGTGTGATGAAAATTGGGTCTAAAGCGGCATGGACGACCCGGCATAAAACATAATTCTTGCTAGAAATGGTTTTTCCTAGTGGGAATTAGAGGGAAACCCAGTTTTGGCAAAAACCCATCGGCATGGGATAACCAGTAAAGACGGTTAGGAAACGGCATTTCTGGTTAGAATATTGTTATTAATTAATAATCATCGGGCGAGGCGAATTGTAATGAAACTGTTCAGCCTGGGTGTTTTGGCGACCATTACCGGCTTGACCGTCTTCCTTTGCCTGTTGGTGTTGGCCGGCCGGGGGGTGTTCCACCTCATCTTCACCTTTTTGTATAAACGGATTACGACCGAACGTTACTGGAGCAATCTGTTTGAAACCTACAATATAGGGAAAATGATCGGGGTCGGACGTTTGGTGGAGACGGAATTGCGGGCCGCCCACGGGCAACCGCCGGAGCGACCGTTTGGGCGCCGTGATGCGGTGTCCCCCTGGTCGGATCTGAATTTTAATCCGGTCTACCTCCACCGCCGGCCGTTGTTGGACTACACGACAGTCGGCACGGAGGTGGTGATCGGTCCGGAGGCCAAGTATCCATTGAAGATAAAGATTCCGGTCCTGATCGGGGGGATGGCCTACGGGACGGCCTTGAGCGCGCGAACCAAGCAAGCGCTGGCGTTGGGGGCAACCATGGCCGGGACAGCCACCAACACCGGGAACGGGCCTTTTTTACCGGCCGAACGGGCGGCGGCCGGAAAGCTGATTATTCAATACGCCCGGGGGAGCTGGGCGAAGGACTTGGAAGTTTTAGAAAAGGCCGATGCCATCGAGATTCAACTGGGGCAGGGTTTATGGGGACCAGCCACGACCGAGATCTCCCCCCGCCGCTTGGCCCGGAACCCCAAACTACGTCAACTTTTAGGGGTAAAGCCGGGGGAAAAGGCGGTGATCCCGCCCCGCCTGTTGGAGGTAAAATCGGACCATGATTTAAAAGAACTGGTTGGTGTCTTGAGGGCGCACACGGGCGGCGTTCCGGTGGGATTTAAGCTGGGGGCCACCCAGTGGCTCGAGCGGGAACTGGAGATTCTGGTCCGGGCCAAACCCGACTTCATCGCCATCGACGGGATGGAAGGGGGAACCCACGGTGGGCTGGGCTCCAGCTTAGATGCGTTGGGGATACCCACCCTTTATGCTTTAGTGCGGGCGCGCCGGTTCCTGACCGAAAGAAAACTGGCGGGCCGGATCTCCCTTTTGGTCGGCGGCGGTCTTTACACGGGCATGGATTTCCTCAAAGCGCTGGCTTTAGGGGCCGATGCGGTTTTCATCGGGATGATCGCCCTGATTGCTTTGGTCCATACCCAAGCGGTCAAGGTCTTGCCGTGGGAACCGCCGACCAAGTTGATCTACGAAGGTGGCCGGCAAAAGGAGAAGCTCCAGATCGAACAGGGGGCGCAAAGCCTGGCCAATTTCTTAAAGGCCTCGGTGCAAGAGATGCAGGTGGCTGCCCTGTGTTTGGGGAAAAAACACCTGAATATGGTGGACAAGAGCGATCTCTCCACGCTCAACCGGGAACTGGCTGTCTATCTGGGGATCAAGTGGTGTGGCGACCCGAGTTAGTCCGGCAGAACGTGAAAACCGCGTGGCAAACCGGCGGGGCAAAAGGACAAATAGAAAAGAAAACCAGCGGGGCTTGAAATCCTTGAAGATGGCAGGAAATCCCCGAAGAAAAGCGAAAATAGCAATTAATGGGTTCGATTACGTTCGGGGAAAAGGTGAGCGCAATGCGGCAAGGAGAACGACGCACCGGGCTGGGTTGGGTTCTTGTTCTCCTGGTGCTCCTGCTCTTGGTTCCGCCCCTTCCGGCGCAGGAGGAAGCGGAACTGGAGCGGCTCAACCGGTTAATTGACCAGACCAAACAGCAACTTTCAACGACGAAAAAACAGGAATCATCGGTGCTGCGTGATTTAATCGCGGCCCAACAGGAACTGGACCGGATTGAGTTGGAACTGGAGCGGTTGGACCAAAGATTGCGTCTGGTCCAACGGGAGATCGCCAGTCTGGAACAGGAACAAACCCGGTTGGAACGGGAATTGGCCCGTCTGGACCGCCTGAAGCAGGAACGGAGGGACCAGTATAACCGGCGCTTGGTTGCGGTTTACAAATATGGACCGTTGAGTTATTTGGAGCTCTTGGCGGCGGCGGAGAGTTTCGCGGATTTAATCAGCAAATTCGAGATGGTCGCTTATTATTTGCGCGCCGATGCCCGGTTGATTGCGGAAGTAACTTCAATTCAGGAAACGATCAGCCTCCAAAAACGAGTGCTCCAAGAAAAAAGGTGGGAATTGGACGAACAACGGGCGCGGGTCATCTCTTTGGAGAAAGCCGCCACGGAACAGCGGAAGCGCAAAGCGGTGCTGGTCAAAAAGGCCGAAACAGAGCTGAATAAAGTCCAGCGGGACCGGAAAAAATTAGAAGCGGCCCTTAATGAGTTGGAGGCCACTTCCCGGGCGCTCGAGGCCGAGATTAGACGGCGGCAGCAAAAAGAGATCCAGGGGACCGGCAAACTGATCTGGCCGTTGACGGTAAAAGGGCGGATCAGTTCGCCGTTTGGTGAACGGATGCACCCGATTTTAAAGAAGAAGCGGTTCCATTCCGGAATGGATATTGCCGTCCCCACCGGGACCAATGTGTTGGCCGCCGACCGGGGACTGGTGATATACAGTGGTTGGAACGGCGGTTACGGATACTTTATCGTGATTGATCACGGGAACGGCCTGGCGACGGCGTACGCCCATAATTCACGGCTTTTAGTAAAAGAAGGGGATGTGGTTGAACAAGGGCAAGTGATCGCCAAATCAGGGAGTACGGGACTGAGTACCGGCCCCCATCTCCACTTTGAGGTGCGGAAAGACGGGGTTCCGGTTGACCCGGCCGGTTATTTACCGTAACTGGTGGAAAAAAGTCCTCTCCGGCCGACTTGTTGTATATGATATAGTAAGAAAGAGAACAGAAAAAGAATGGTGGTGGGAGCAGGATGGGGCTGAAGATGGCGCTTCTTTTTGGCGGACAATCAAGCGAGCATGAAGTTTCAGTGATGTCGGCTGCTTCCGTCGTTCAGGCGGTCCGCGGAAAATTTGAAGTTATACCGATTGGGATCAGTAAAGCTGGGCAGTGGATCCCCGGGGTCTGCCCGGAGGCACTGGTGAAAAGGGGTTGCTTGGAGGTCAGGGGCGAGCAAGCGGTGGAGGCGGACCGGATCGTCCAAAACCAGGCCGGTTTTTTGCTGGGCGACCTTCGTGCGCAGGTTGATTTGGTTTTCCCTCTTCTCCATGGACCAATGGGTGAAGACGGTACGGTCCAAGGACTTTTGGAACTGGCCGGGATTCCGTACATTGGGGGCGGGGTCATGGCCTCCGCGGTCGGCATGGACAAAGCCGTCATGAAAGCCCTTTTTACGCACCATGGTCTCCCTGTCGGCGATTATCTGGTTTACCGGCGTTACGAATGGGATCATGACCAACAGCGGATCTGCGCCGAAATCGAAGACCGGCTGGGCTACCCCTGTTTTGTGAAACCGGCCAATATGGGTTCAAGTGTGGGGATTAGCAAAGCCCATAACCGCGCCGAGTTGGAAGAGGCTTTCCGCCTGGCCCTTGCTTTTGACCGCAAAGTAGTGGTTGAGGCCTTTTTAGACGGCCACGAGGTGGAATGTGCGGTTTTAGGCAACGAAGAGCCCCGGGCCTCCGTTCCGGGGGAGATCGTCCCGGGGGCCGAGTTTTACAGTTATGAAGACAAATACGTGAAGAACGACTCCCAGTTAATTATTCCCGCCCGTTTAACACCGGAACAAACGGCAGAAATACAGGACCTGGCGGTGCGGGCGTTTAAAGCGATTGACTGTGCGGGAATGGGCCGCGTCGATTTTTTTGTCCTCAAACGGGACGGCCGGATCCTCGTTAACGAGATCAACACGATTCCCGGCTTTACCAGGATCAGTATGTACCCGAAGCTTTGGGCCGCCAGTGGCGTGCCCTTTCCGGAGCTCATTGAACGTTTGGCCCAGTTGGCTTTGGAACGTTTCCGGGACCAGCCCCGCGGGCAAAAAGAGTCGAACTGACGCACCGGGCAACGGTGGACAGAAGGGTCCACCGTTGCCCCTTTTTTTGGGAAGAGGAACGGATTTGTGGGTTAAAATTTTTGGCCCGAAAAAGGGTTTCGCCCAAGAAGGAGGAATAAACAGTATAAATAACAAGGAAGAGAGGTGTGGGCCATGTTGGTAAAATGGACACCCCAATACGCGGTTGGTGTGGAGGAGATTGACCGTCAACACCAAGAGCTCTTCAGCAAGATCAATGATCTGTTGGAGGCCTGTCAACGCGGGGAAGGGAAACAAGAGGTTGGTAAGGTGTTGGCTTTTTTGGAAGAATACGTAAAGATCCACTTTGGGACGGAAGAAAAAACCATGCTTGACAACGCTTATCCCGAGTATGCTCAGCACCGGGCACAGCACCAAAAGTTTGTGGAAAACTTCTTGGAATTGAAAGCGAAATTTGAAGCCGAGGGGGCTGGCATCTGGCTGGTGGCCCAGACCAACCGGGTGGTGGTTGATTGGTTGATTAAACATATCATGATGACCGATACTAAACTGGGGAAATTTTTAAAAGCCAAACAAAGCGGCGGCTGATCTTTAGCCGCCGCCGTGAAAACGGAAGTCACGGCCGGGATTAAAGGGGAACATTAAGGGGGAACGGTGATGCGGATCACCATTGCACAACTGAACCCGGTGGTGGGGGATTTAAGCGGAAATCTGGACCGGATTGAACATCTGTTGGCGCGTGAAGCCGCGGGCAGCGATCTTTTGGTCCTGCCGGAACTGTATTTGACCGGCTATCCGCCCTTTGGGCTCCTGGACAAGGCGTGGTTTCGGCAGCAAATTTCGGCGGCACAGGAACGTTTACGCTATTTATCCGCCCGTTACCGGAAGACCGCTATTTTGGTGGGCGCTCCGACGCCGAGGGCGGACGGGGCCGGAAAGGGCTGGTACAACTCGGCCCTTTTGTATGTCGGCGGGGAGCTTTTGTGGACGCAAAATAAGGCCACGCTTCCGGCTTATGATCCGTTTAACGAGGCCGCTTATTTTCAACCGGGACAACCGGCGCCCGTTGTTACTTTTAATGGGAAACGGCTGGGCGTCGTTATCGGGGAGGACCTTTGGACCATGGCGTCCGCGACCCGGGCGGAGCTGGAGCCGTCGCCGTTACTTACGGAACTGGCTGCCCAAACCGGGTTGATTATTAACCTGGCGGCTTATCCCTTCTATTACGGGTGGGAAGAGAAGTTGTACCGTTTTGGGGCCGCCTGTGCGCAACGTTTCGGGATTCCATTTCTTTTCGTCAACCAGGTGGGAGCGAATGAAGAGACGATCTTTAGCGGACAGAGTCTTTTGTTTAATGGGGACGGTACCGCGCACTATGTGGCGCCGGCCTTTCAGGAAACGGTGGCGGTGGTCGATCTTGAGGCGGAAACCTTTTCCGGTGCCATGTCCGCTTCCCCTTCCCTCCCTTCAGCCCGGCGGATGATTTACGACGCATTGGTGCTGGGGATCCGTGACTATGCCCGGAAGACCGGATTTACCAAGACCGTCATCGGCCTTTCCGGCGGGATCGATTCCGCCGTCGTGTGCTGTTTGGCCGCCGAAGCCCTGGGGCCACAGAATGTCCTGGCGGTAACGATGCCTTCCCCCTACTCTTCCGTCGGCAGTGTGGAGGATTCCCGGGTCTTGGCCGGAAACTTGGGCATCGATTTTCAGGTGATCCCGATCACCTCATTCTTCCAGAGCTTTCTGACGGGATTACGGCCTTACATCGGTCACCCCAATGGCCCTCATGACACCACGGAAGAGAATTTGCAAGCCCGGATCCGGGCCAACATTTTACTGGCTTTATCCAACAAATACGGTTATCTGGTCCTGAGCGCCGGGAACAAGAGTGAATTGATGGTGGGTTATTCCACCCTGAACGGGGTTGATCTCTGTGGCGGCCTTGCCGTCCTGGCCGATGTCCCCAAAACCATGGTTTACGAATTGGCCAAGGAGGTCAACCGGGAGCGGGAAGTGATTCCGGAGGCGATCATGACGAAACCGCCCTCCGCGGAGTTGCGCCCGGACCAGTTGGATCAGGATACCCTTCCCCCCTACCCCATCCTCGACCGGATTTTAGCGCTCTATCTCGATGAAAACTGGACACCGGCCGAGATTAAGGCGGCCGGCTTTGCGGCGGAGACGGTGGATTGGGTCATCAAAGCGGTCCACCGGAGCGAGTATAAACGACGGCAGATGGCGCCCGGTTTGCGGGTGACTACGAATCCGCTGGGACCCAAACGGCGGTTGCCGATAGCCGGAAAATTTGAGTTTTGATGCGCAGTCCACCCCCTCTTGACAAAGGGAAAAAAGTGGCTTAATATATACCATAGGGGGTATAGTAAGGAGGTGGGAAGGAGGATGGTTTCAGCCGGGGCAGATTATACGAACCAGATTTCCGGAGATATTAAAGAGGATCTACTAAAACGTTTACGCCGCATTGAAGGTCAGGTGCGCGGGTTGCAACGGATGATTGAAGAGGAGCGTCCCTGCCAGGAAGTGGTCTACCAGGCCGCGGCGGTCAAAGCAGCGGTGGTGCAAGTGGCGATGACGATCCTCGGTAATCAACTGGCAACCTGCCTTGCCCAGGAGATGGCCAAAGGGGCCAGTCCTGAGGCGGCGTTGAAGCGTTTTACCGAGGTTTTCAAGAAGTTTTATTAATTTGAGGAGGGAAAAAGATGACTTTGACTTTAACTCAGGACAACTTTAAAACGGAAGTACTCGATTATAAGGGAATCGCGATGGTTGATTTCTGGGCACCGTGGTGTGGGCCCTGCCGGATGGTGGCCCCCATCATCGACGAACTGGCCGAGGAATATGCCGGAAAAGTAAAGATTGGGAAAGTAAACACCGATGAAAACCTCGCCCTTTCCACCCAGTATCAGATCATGACGATCCCGACCATGCTCATCTTTAAAGACGGCAAGGTGGTGGAGACCATTAACGGGGCCCTTCCCAAACAGCGGATTGCTGCTGTTCTCGACAAGTGGGTTTCATAAAAAACCGGTGGCAAAGGGCCACCGGTTTTTTTTGAGTAGCCGGCAAATACCAGTCGGTGGTCCGTAGGCCAACGGCGACCGACCACCGTTTTTTTAGAATAGCCGGCGGATTTGTTGAGCCAGCCAGGAAAAGAAGGCCTGGATCTGTTGGTAAAGGAGCCGGAAAAAGCCGGCTTTTTCCACCTCGTCCGTGGTGACCAGCGCCACACTTTCCCGCGCCGGGCCATCGGCCGTGAGATACTCGTATGGGGTTGTGCCCGTATAGGCGGCGATGAGCCTGCCCACTTGCTGGCCTTTGTGCACCGGCGCGGTTAATTTCTCTGTTTCCAGCACCACTTGGGGTTGGTAGTAATTGGCTTCGCCCCGCCGGATGAGGACGGTTAGGGGTTTGGCCGTGGCGATACCCACCCGGTTGTTTTTTCCCTTTTGGACCGGGAGCACGGGCTGTTCCGGATCCTGGTAACCCGCGGGCACCAGTTCCTTGCGTTCAAAACTGTTAAACCCGTAGTCCAGCAGTTTTTTTGTTTCCTGGAAACGATGGGCGTAGGAGCGGCTTTTCATCACAACCGAAATGAGGCGGAGGCCATTCCGCTCGGCGGTGGCGGTAAAACAGTAGCCAGCAAGGGCCGTAGAGCCGGTTTTTAAGCCATCGACCCCTTCGTAACCGTAAACCAATTCCGGTAACATCCAATTCCAGTTGTCCATGCGAATCGCATCAACGGTGTCGGGCCGGAAGGTTTTCCGGGGAATGCTGGCGGTGGCCAGGACTTCCGGATAATCCCGGAGAATGCGCAGGGCGAGTAAGGCTGTATCTTTGGCGGACGCCAAATTTTCGGCGTCGGTGGCGCCGGCCGGATGCATGCCGAATAAATCTTTATTGTTTAACCCGGTGGCGTTGACAAAGATACAGTTTGTCATCCCCAGTTCCTTTGCTTTGGCGTTCATCAGGCGGACAAACTCGGTTTCGCTGCCCGCCAGGACCTCCGCCAGGGCGACGGTGGCGCCGTTGGCCGAATAGATGGCCATTGCCTCGTAAAGTTCACGGATAGTGTAATCTTCGTTCCGGCGGAGCGGAACATTGGAAAGGGTGAGATTCTGAGAAACGCGGTACGCATATTCGCTGATGCTGGTCGTATCTTCCCACGCGATTTGTTGGTTGTGAATGGCTTCTAAGATTAAATATTCAGTCAGGATCTTGGACATGCTGGCCATGGGTAAAGGCTGGTCCGCGTTTTTTTGGTAGAGAATCTTTCCGGAAGCGGCGTCGACCAAGATGGCGGCTTCGGCCTGGATCCGAAGCGGATCAGCTGTTTGCGCAGCGGTTGATTGGAATGATAAAACAAGTAATGTTCCGGCGAGCAAGAGCAAAACCCGCCGTTGATTTCGCACGATCCACATTTTGGCTTCCCTCCTGAGCGCAACGCGGAAAAGACGATCACCGATTATGATCAATTGGGTTTTTTTACATTGTAACATAAAGACGTTGCGGCAAGACTGTTCTGTCCGGGAATAAGGTTACGTATTTTGAAACAGCTAAGTCCGACCACCGTCGGCTTTCGTTGTTTAGGGAAGTCGCCCCCCGGCGGTTCCTTGTCTAGTGTAGCCAGAAAAGCAATGCCGGGGTAGGCGACCAAAGATCAACCATGTTTGTCCTTAACCTGTTCGCGCTCGCGAAACAGCAAGGTGAGGCAGTAAAGCCCGGCCAAACCAACGAGAGTGTAGATGATCCGGCTTACCATGGAGTTGGTTCCGCCAAAGAGATTCGCGACCAGGTCGTACTGGAACAAACCGACCAAAAGCCAGTTGAGGGCGCCGATGATCACGAGGATTAACGCTAGCCGGTCCATTTATTTAACCTCCTTTACCGGTTTATTTTTGCACTTAAGGTAAGAACTGCCATTTTTACCAGCGTTTCATTGCTCACCCCCTTGCAGCCCTTCCGGCAGAATTTGTTGTGGATGGATGAAAAAAAAGGCCAGCACGGCGCTGCCGGCCACGCCGGCGAGAACGCTCCAGAAGATAAGGGGCTGACCGTATTTGGCTGCAAAGCTGAACAGGGGCGGACCGATGGCCACCCCAAAAAAACGGACTGTTCCGTACAGGCAGGTGACCAACCCCCGTTCACTGGTGGGGGCGGAAGAAGTAATCAGGGTATTGAGGGCGGGTAGGGCCATTCCGGTGCCGGTGCCAATCAGGGTGGCAAAGATCGTTTTACTGACTACACTGTCGCCCAGCGGAAAGAGGAACAGACCCAACGTTACGAGGGAAAGACCGCCGATGATGGTCCCTTTCATAATCTGAACCATCTGCTGTTTAAGGACAATTCCGAAGAGGTAGGAGGTGATCGCCATGGCCAGAACCGGAACGGCGATGATTAAGCCCCGTTGAAAGATGCGCAGGTGAAATGTTGTTTCAAGCAAATCGGAGAAAAAACTTAACAGTCCGAATAAGGAAAAGAGAACGATCAAGCCGCAGAGGAAGGCCATCCCCAAATTCACCCCTTTTTCCTTGAGGATCCGGAGGAGATTGATGAAATAGGCGGTGAGGGGCTGGCCTTTTTGCTTCGCTTTTCCTTCCTGGGCGATGAACAAGATGGCCAGGGCGATGGGTAAGGCCAGGATCCCGTAGACAAAGAATGGTATGTACCACGCGATTAAACCAAGGGCGGCTCCCGCCAGCGGACTGATGACCTTGCCCAAACCATTGGCGGCTTCCAGGAGGCCTAGAACTTGGGCCCGTTCGTTATCCTGGATCAGATCGCCCGCCAGGGCCATGGCCAGTTGGTAGGTGCCCCCGGCACCAATCCCCTGGATGATCCGGGCGCCTAAAATATAAGGATAGGCGTTTTCTTTAAAGAGCAAGGCAGCGACTCCGGCCAGCAGCCCGCCAGTACCGTAGACGATGAGGGCGGGAACCATGACTGTTTTCCGTCCGGTGTGGTCGGAGAGCATGCCGGCGAAGGGGATCGTCAGTCCGGCCGGAACCGAGAAGGCGGTAATTAACAAACCGACTTGGAGAAGAGAGCCGTCCAAAGCCTTTTGGATGGCAGGAAGCACTGGAATGAGCATTGAATTACCCAAAACCATAATGAAAGGGACGGTCGCCAAAACCCCGATGGTTGGTTTGACCTTTGCCTCCATTTTGGACCCTCCTTTTTCGACGGTCGCGGCATAACAATCATAGTGTGCCAAGGAAAGGAATTTATTAAACCATCAACCCCCGTAAAGCGGACGGGCGGTGGTAAAAGTGGAATAGTTTACCGGGGCCATGCATAATTTGGGGGTAAGGATGGTGAGGGTAATGGGGAAAGCGATGAAGAAGATGAAGTATCTCCTCCTTCTGCTTGGGGTTTTTCTGAGCTGGGCGCCGGGGGAGGTTCACACCGCATCCGGTGTACCGCGGCCGGTGGAAGTATATTTTACAGCGGTTGATCCGGAAGGCGACGACTACGGGCCGGGCAGTTATGTTTACCCCCGGAATCTGGCGTTCCGGCCTTACGAAGGCCTTTATGATCTGCTGTCGTTCCGCGTTGCCGGCGACGGGGAACACTTATTCTTTGATCTCCAGATCAAACAGGTAACCAACCCCTGGAATGCGCCGGAGGGTTTTATCCATCCGGTGATCCATATTTATATCGATACAAAGCCCGGGGGGAAGACCACCCCGGTCAGTGAAGCCTTTGGGGTAAAGCTGGCCTCGCGGTACGGCTGGGAATTTTGTCTGGTGGGCGTGGGCTGGGAAAGCAGTCGCCTGGTCTACTTAACCGCCGATCAAACTTTGACCGCCACCGACTTGGACGCCGTTTATCTGCCGGACCAGAACATAATCCGCCTGACGGCACCGATGGCGGTGGTGGGGCGCCCTCAGAAAAGTTGGCGCTACTATGTGCTGGTCGGTGCTTATGATGGTTTTGGTCCCGGCTTTCTCCGGGAGATCCGCACCGAACCCGGCGACTGGCACTTTGGAGGAGCCACGATGGACGAAGCACCCCGCGTGCTTGACTTGTTGGCACCGGCCAGGGGGAAATATGCCCAGGAAAGACAGTTGCAGCCGGGAAAAGACGGGATTCCGGTGCTTTACCCGGTCAACATGGGTAAAGGCGTCCCCTGGGGTTATTTGGGCGCGGCTGCGTTGGTTCTGTTCCTTGCGGTGCTCCTCAAGCGCCGGATGGTGATTATCGGTTTTTGGCTGAAAGGAATGGGGATTGGCGACGGCGGAGAACCACCGCTGGATGAGAAATAATCACAGGATAACCTGAATTTGGGTATAGTTTACCCCTCCCCGCTGCATAATAAAGGAAGAAACGGGGAGGGAACACCATGTTTGTCGAGAAGAAGGATTTTTTGAACAGTCTCTTGAACCAGATCTTGAAGGTGGAAGGAGCCCAAAAGAAACAGGCGGAAGAAAGGTATTGGCGGTTGGTCGAGGAAGCAAGGAAAGACTGGCAGGAAGCACGGGCTTATTTTAACAACGTCACCGACCCCGAACTGATTGACCACGCCATTTATGCTTTGGGTGCCGCCGAGAAACGCTATGTTTACTTGCTGAAAAAAGCCCGGGAGGAGCGGTATTTCCAAGAGAAACTTTTGGTGGAGGGGAAAGGATTGTTCCCTTTGGGGGAGGAGGTTTGAGTGTCCTTCGAAGTCCTACTGGTATATTTTCTGCTTTTACTGCTGGTTGCGTTTGGGGGGAAGTACCTTGCTTCGCCGCTCCAGTTCGGTCTGGAGCTTATGTTTAAAGGCGGAAGCGGTTTTCTCCTTCTTTTTGGCTTTAACCTTTTGACCCAGTTTACCGGATACTACTTGCCGTTGAATATTTATACCATTTTATACTGTGGTTTTTTGGGCCTTCCCGGTTTAATTTCCTTATGTTTTTTGAAGACCTGGTTATAAACAACCAAAGGCACAGATTAGCGGTCCCGGGAATATTATTATCCCGGTGAGGTGTTGGCGCAGATGGACGAGAAGGTTTCCTGTTCTTTTTGTGGTCAATTAACCGAGCGGGGATTGCGGATCCACGGGGCGGTGATCTGCCCGGCCTGTGAAGGAAGGCTGGCCCGGGTGACGGTGAAGGATGAAGATTATCCCCAGTGGCTTGCGGCTTTCCGTACTCTCTGGCACGATTGGTTGAAAGGAAGGTAAGCGACCTGGTTTCGGAAGAACCAGGTTTTTTTAATCGCGCCGGCCGGAAAAAAGGAAGCAGGACCTTTGATGTCGAAAAAGGATTGGGAGACGGCCCGTGGACGGGAAGACCCAATCAGCTTGGAACCGATGAAGGAGTTGGCATGAAACAGGACAGTAGAAAGCGACAGGGTATTTTTATAACTTTTGAAGGGATCGATGGGTCCGGGAAATCGACGCAGGCGCAACTGCTTGCGGCCCGCCTGACGGCGGAGGGGGTCCCGACCCTGATCACCCGGGAGCCGGGGGGAACGGTGCTTGCTGAGAAGATCCGTGATCTACTCCTTTTCGCCCAGGAGGATCTGGTGCCGGAGACCGAGGTTCTTCTTTACGCGGCGGCGCGGGCGCAACACGTGCGCAAAGTGATCGGGCCGGGGCTGGCCCGGGGCGCGGTAGTCATCTGTGAGCGGTTTATCGATTCCACCCTGGCCTACCAAGGTTTTGCCTCCGGAAACGATCTGGAGCTGATTCGCCAGATCAATACCTTTGCCACGGGCGGCTTGGTTCCCGACCTCACTTTTTTGCTTGACCTCAAGCCGGAGGAGGGCTGGCACCGGGTACAGGAACGGAACCGCAGCAAAGGAACGGACCGGATCGAAGCGAAGGGCCGCGCTTTCCAAGAAGAGGTTCGTCGGGGTTATTTACGGTTGGCGGCTGCCGAGGCCGAAAGGTTCTGTCTGCTCAGCAGTGCCGGCCAGACAAAGGAAGAACTGCACCAGCAAATTTGGGCGCGGTTTTTGGCGAGATTCCCCGTGGTTCCGGTTGGCAATGACGCGAAAGGAGGAGAATAGATGTTACTACTGATCGCTGTGGTTCAGGATCAGGATGTTAATCGTCTGCTCACTGCTTTGCTGGAAAAGGGACACCGGGCGACCAAACTGGCTAGTACCGGCGGCTTCCTGCGGCAAGGGAATACTACATTATTAATAGGGGTCCAGGAAGAACAGGCCGAGGAGGTCAAAGCGATTATTCGCGAGGAGTGCCGGACCAGGAAAGGGTTGGTCAGCCCGATGGCGGCGATGGACCAGGCCTTGAACACCTTTATTCCAACCCCGGTGGAAGTAGAGGTCGGGGGGGCGACCGTCTTCACCCTGAAAGTAGAGTCTTTTGAGAAAGTTTAGGAGTGAAGAGGAATGCGGATTAAAGGTGTTGGGGCCGAATCGTCTCCTCCCTTGGCCGAGCGGGGCGAATTAACCCCGGAGCACGTGGGTAAAGGGGCGTTTAAGCAGATCCTGAGGACCGCCGGGGAGCAAGAGGCGGCCGACTGGGATCAGCTTTTGAGCCGGGTTGATGAAACCGGGAAGCGACTGCTAAACGAACCGAGCATGGCGACGCTCCGTTCCTACCGGGCGGCGGTACGCGACTTTTTGAAAAAGGCCATCGGCGGCAGCTACGAAATGAAAGAAGAGAGCCGCTGGGACCGGCGGGGCAACCGCCGGGTGTTCTGTGTAGTGCAGAAGATTAACCAAACGCTGGAAGAGTTGACGACCGAAGTTTTGACGAAAAACGCTGACACCATCGCGTTGCTGGCGAAGATCGACGAGATCCGCGGTTTATTGATTGATTTATACTACTAAAGGAGCATCATGGTGACCGAAAAACTAGCCAACAAGCGTTTTGCCGAACTACAAAGGCTTTTTGCCAGCGGGAAGGCCGGCCATGCCTATCTGTTTTTGGGACCAATCAGCCCAGAAAACGAAGCGGGGATCCGGCGTCTCGCCCAAACTTTGCTTTGCCTGGCGGAACGGGATAAACCTTGTGGCCGGTGTCGCGCCTGCCAGCTCATGGACCAAGGCAGTCACCCCGATTTTTGTGTGCTGGCCCCCGAGGGGGGAAAAATAAGGCTGGAAGAGGTGCGGCAGCTTTGCTATGACGCCGTCCTTAACCCTTACCTTTCGGCCAGTAAAGTTTATTACTTTCGGAAATTTGAAGTCCTGACCGAGGTGGCGGCGAATGCGTTCTTAAAAACCCTGGAGGAACCGCCACCCGCTGTTTATTTTCTGGCGCTGGCCGAGGATGAACGGGGCATTTTGCCCACCATCCGTTCCCGGATGCAACGGGTGCAGTTGGGCGGTATTGGGTGGGAGGACGGTTCGGCCGGTGATTGCGGGGATGAACTCCCCCTGTCCGATCTGGGCGCTCTCTTGCGCCGGGCCGAAGAGTTAAGCAGTACCGACCGGAACCAGGTGGATCTGTATTTGCAAGGGCTCCAGGCGTACTTGCGGGCCGCTTTGTTGGCTGCGGCCGATGCGGGGAAGGCGACCGCCGGTTTGGTCCGGGCGAACGCGGCGGTTCAGCAAGCGCGGGCGTATACGGCGGCCAACCTTAACCTCCGTTTGTTACTGGAGGATCTTTTTCTAACCCTCTATACCGAGTTGGGAGCAGGTCCGCGGTCCTAGAGGTGTTGCGCGGCGAAGCCGAAAGGAGGTCGAAAAATGGAAGAGGCCAAAAACACCCCGGAGGGTGCTCCGGCGGAATCATATAAAGTAGTCGGGGTCCGGTTTAAACGGGCCGGCAAAATCTACTATTTTGACCCGGACAACCTGGATTTGCAGGTCGACCAGGAAGTGATTGTGGAAACGGCCCGGGGTTTGGAGTACGGCACGGTCAAGATCGGACCGAAGGAGGTTCCGGCCAGCGAGATTACTCCTCCGTTAAAAAAAGTCATCCGGGCGGCCAGCGCGAAGGACCGGGCCCAGTACCTTGAGAACAAGGAAAAGGAAGCCCATGCCTTCCGGATCTGTCTGGAGAAGATTAAACAGCACGGGCTTGAGATGAAGCTGATTGATGTGGAATACACCTTTGACCGGTGCAAAGTCATTTTTTACTTTACGGCGGACGGACGGGTTGACTTTCGTGAACTGGTCAAGGATCTGGCCGCGGTGTTCCGGACCCGGATTGAACTCCGCCAGATCGGGGTCCGGGACGAAGCCAAAATGCTTGGCGGGCTGGGACCCTGTGGTCGTGCGCTCTGTTGTGCTACCTTTTTAGGGGAGTTTGATCCGGTCTCGATCAAAATGGCCAAGGAGCAGAATCTGTCGTTGAATCCGACAAAGATCTCGGGGATCTGCGGTCGCTTAATGTGTTGTCTCAAGTTTGAATCGGAAACTTACCGGGAGAGCAGTCAAGTGCTTCCCACGGTGGGCAGCAAGGTGGAATACCAAGGACAAGAAGCGGTGGTTGTCCAGATCAATATGTTGAAGGAGACCTTGGTTATCCAGTTGGCGGAAGGGGAACCCTTTGAGGTCCCCCTGGGTGAGGTTAATTTTTAAGGCCGTCATGATGGCGAAAGAAAAACGGATGGTTTCATCCGTTTTTTTATTCGGTTGCCAGGAAGTTAAACTTTGCGGCAAACGACGCGCGATGACAAAACGGCTTGCATAAATATAAGTGATGGGTTATAATTATTAATAAATTAAATTGGACGTTTGCTGTGATATCCAAAAGAGTGGGGGTTTAATTAATGAAGAAGAAACCGATCTTGTATGGCGTAATTGTTGGTCTTGTTGTCGTGATTGCTTTGGTTGGGATCTATGTTTTTGGGCCCAAAAAGGAGACCGCGACCGAGACCGGTGGTGGAGTCCTGGTGGTAGGTTGCGACGCGGCTTTTCCTCCTTTTGAGTATCTGGACGAGGAAACTGGTGAACTCCTCGGTTTTGACCTCGATCTGATGCGGGCGATCGGGGCGGAACTGGGGATGGAAGTTGTGATTAAGAATGTGTCCTGGGATGGGATCATCCCCGGATTGCTCAGCGGGAACTACGATGTGATTGCTTCCGGGATGACGATTACGGACGAACGGAAAGAAGTGGTTAACTTCTCCGACCCGTACATCAATGCCGGTCTGGTTATTGTCACCCGCGCGGGTGATGACCGAATTAAAGGGCCGGAGGATTTGGTTGGCAAACGGCTGGCCGTGCAGATCAACTCCACCGGTGACTTGACCGCTACGGAGATGATGGAACAAGGGATTGTCTTTGCCTCGATTAAACGGTTTAACCATGCCACCGACCCGTTCCTGGAATTGAGGAACGGCAACGCCGATGCGGTGATCATGGATCTGCCGGTGGCCGGGGCGCAGATGAAAGCCAACCCCGGGCAGTATCAGATTGTGGGGGAAGCCTTTACGACTGAAGAATATGGCTTGGCCCTCCGGAAGAGCGACACCGAACTGCTGGCCCAGATCAATCAGGCTTTAGCCACTCTTAAGGCTAACGGAACCTACGACGAGATTTACCGGAAATACTTTGGTGAATAGTGAATAATTATGAAAAAGGCGAAAAGGCAGCCGACGGCTGCTTTTTCGCTTCTCAGAGGGGATGAAGGGGATTTTTGACAAATTTCCCAGGAGCTTGTCGGATCAGAGGCGCCCTGTGGATTGTCCAACGTGCAAGGTTTTATGGGGGCAAAGGTGGAGGAAAGTGCAAACGAAGGAGAGGAAGTAATGGGTTATAAATGGGACTTAAGTGTGGTGGTCCGCTTCTTGCCCGTTCTGCTGCAGGGGGCGGCTTTAACCATTCAGTTGACCTGTATTGCGGTGGGGATGGGGATTCTGATCGGAACCTTTGTTGGAATTGGCCGGGTTTCCAAGAATAAACTGCTTTATACGTTAAGCTCGATTTATGTTACCTTTATCCGGGGAACGCCCATGCTGGTCCAGCTCTATCTGGTTTATTTCGGGCTGCCCGCCTATTTTGGGACGATCCCGCCGCGGATGGCGGCGATTATCACCCTGTCGGTCAACAGCGGTGCATATGTGGCCGAGATCGTACGGGCCGGGATCCAGTCAATTGACCGCGGGCAATTGGAAGCGGCCCGCTCCTTGGGGATGACCTACTCCCAAGCCATGCGGTATGTGCTGATCCCGCAGACCTTTAAACGGATCATTCCGCCGTTGGGGAACGAATTCATTGCCCTGCTCAAGGATTCCTCGATTGTTTCCGTGATTGCGTTGGAGGAGTTGGTGCGGAAAGGCTCGATGATCGCGGGCCGAACCTTCCGGGCTTTTGAAATCTGGACTGCGGTGGCCTTACTCTTCTTATGCATGACGCTTCCCATTACCCAACTGGTTAATTACGCGGAGAGGTGGCTCAAGCAAAATGATTAAAGTAGTCGACTTACAAAAACGCTTTGGCACCCTACGGGTTTTAAACGGCATTACCAACGAGGTCCGGGAGGGTGAGGTCGTCTGTGTGATTGGGCCGAGCGGTTCGGGGAAAAGCACCTTTTTGCGCTGCCTCAATCTGTTGGAGATCCCCGACGGGGGCCAGATCTATTTTGACGGGGTCGAAATTACGGATCTGAAGAAGGTTGATATCAACCAAATCCGCGCCGAAATGGGGATGGTCTTTCAACGCTTCAACCTGTTTCCCCACATGAATGTGGTAGAAAACATCTGCCTGGCCCCGCTTAAAGTGCGAAAATGTTCACGGGAGGAAGCCGAAGCCAGGGCTTACGATCTGTTACGGAAAGTCGGTTTGCAGGAGAAAGCACTGGCTTATCCCGATACCCTCTCCGGTGGACAACAGCAGCGGGTGGCGATCGCCCGGGCGTTGGCGATGCAACCAAAAGTGATGCTTTTTGACGAACCGACTTCCGCCCTGGATCCGGAGATGATCAAGGAAGTCCTGGATGTGATGAAGGAGTTGGCCAAGGAAGGGCTGACTATGGTCGTGGTCACCCATGAAATGGGTTTTGCCCGTGAGGTTGCCGACCGGGTGTTGTTTATGGATGAGGGGTTGATCATCGAAGAAAACACCCCGGATCAACTCTTTAATTCCCCGCAACATGAACGGACCAAACTTTTTTTAAGTAAGATCCTCTAAAGGATCGAAAGAAATTGTCGTCTGTTGCCCCTGTACCGTTGCGTAGTGGCGTAAAAAGACCGTTGCTGCCCGCAGCGGTTTTTTTTTAGGTTTTGGGCAGGTGAAAAAGGGAGGTTTTGAATAAAAGGAACCACTTGGGGTTGGGAATGACAGTTAAAAAGATTTCCTTCCACAACAAACAAAAGAGTAGCACTTGGCTGGTGGTCAGCCCCCAGGCGGCGCCCGCCAGCCCGAAAGCGGGAAGCGGCACAAAGGCGGCGGTGACGCCGGTCTTTACACAGAGCAGGACCAGGGTGGCCCGGAGTAAAAAAAGCTGCTTGCCAAGGCCTTCCGCCACCGGGGTCAACAGACTGTTCAGGAGCAGAAACGGCAGGGCGGGGAGGAGAAACGGGAGATAACGAGTGGCGGCGGTGGTGCCATAGAGTAACCGGGCGAGCAGCGGTCCGAACTTGAGAAGGAGGAAACACACGCCCAGGGCATAAAGGAACGCGCCCCCGAGCAGCCAGCGGAGCTTCCGCAAATAGGCGGGAAGCTTATTTTGGGCGACGGCGCGGGCGGTGGCGGGAAGAATTAAAGTGGAAACCGGGGAAAATAGGATCAACGGAAAAAACAGGAGCGGGGTGGCCATTTCCCAGTAGACGCCGAGTAGATGGGCAATTTGGTTGGCAGAGAGTCCGCCTTTCGCTAATAATCTGGGGAGGAGGATGCTGTCGGCGATGCGCGCCAGGGACAGAACCAACTGCTGCGCCATTAAGGGGAAAGAAGAAAGGAGCAAAGGGAGGAGCTTCCGCCCGGAGGCGGGCCGGGTTACCGCACCGGCCAACTGGGGACGGACGCGAAAACGGTCATAGAGAAAGAGGGCGCCGAGACAGGTTGCTTCCCCCAGCAGATATCCTTTGGCCAGGACCCGTCCGGCCACTTCCCCGTTTACCGGCGGGCAGGCACCATCGTACAGAAAAAGGAGAATATAAACGGTTTCGCCAAGGGTCTCGATGAGATCGGCAAAGGTCAGGGGGGCAATGTGGTCGAGACCGTGAAAATACCCCCGGTACACCAGGCAAAGACAATGCAGGTTGAGGGCGCACGCATAATACTTCAGGAGCGGACCGGTCCGGAGGTCATGGTAGAGGAAAGTTCCCAGCGGCGTGGCGCCGAGGAAAAGGAGGCCGGAGACGATCACGGCGGTGGCGGCTACAAGGGTGAAGACTTTACTTTTGGCCTCCCCGATCCAAGCGGCGTTTTTTTTTGCGTTTTCGATGGCGACCAAACGGGCAAAGGCGGTGGGTAAGCCCAGCGTCGCCAAGAGGCTCAGCAGACGGTAGAAGGGGAAGATCATGCCCAGGAGACCGAAGGGTTCGGCACCGAAACGGCGGAGGAGAAAAAGGCGGTAGACGCCGCCGTAGACCCGCAGCAGTAGACTGGAGCAAGTAAGGATTACATATTTTCGGAAATAGGGTTGGAGCTTCGCTTTCATCTTCTGACCTTCCTTTAACAAGCCGGTTTGGAGGGCTTTTCTGCGCCGGCCCATGGGAGGGCCAATGCTATAAAACTATGACCCTTTGCTCATCTTCATGCAGGATTTCCCTGAGATCTAATGAATAAATATAAGGGATTGGAGAGGACGAGGTGTAATTATGAAAAAAATCGGCGTATTCCCGCTTTTAGAAAAACTGGAAGCGGTGCGAGTGGCCCGTGAACTAATCGGCCTCCTCAAAACGGCCGGCTTTCAAGTGGTGATGGAGGAAGAAAGCGCCACACGTCTTGACGCAACTGAGCTGGGTTGCCGGAAAGAGGATTTGCCGGCCCAGTTGGACTATGGGGTGGTTCTGGGCGGAGATGGCGCGCTTTTGTCAGTGGCCCGCCGCCTTTACCCCTGGGAAGTGCCGATCTTCGGCATTAACCTGGGTCATTTGGGGTTTTTGACCGAAGTGGAAGATAAAGATGTGGCCGGTGCCGTGGAAAAACTGAAGAACGGCGACTTTTTCTTGGAAAACCGGATTATGGTCAACGCCGAGGTGACCAGTGGCGGCCGGCAGCGTGCCTGCTTGGTGGGGTTGAATGATATTGTGATCAGTAAAGGCCTCGTTTCCCGGTTGGTCCGGCTCGAACTGTTCATAGATGGGTTTTTTACCGGCATGTTGGCGGCGGATGGGTTAATCATTGCCACGCCGACCGGATCAACGGCCTATTCTCTATCGGCGGGGGGACCGATTGTCTCACCCCAATTATCGGCGCTGGTGTTGACACCAATCTGCGCCCACTCGCTCTTTAACCGGCCTTTGGTGGTGGGGAGTAATTCGGTGCTTGAGGTTAAATTTACGGTTCCCCCCCGTGAAGTGATGTTGACCGCCGATGGTCAGGAGAGCCTGACTTTAGCGGCCGAAGATGAGATTAAAATCTACACGGCACCGTACCGGACCAGGTTTATCCGGTTTAAGGAAAAAAGCTTTTATCATATTTTGCGCGAGAAGGTCAAAGAAGGAAGATTGTAAGGGCTTTTGCGCCGGGAAGTGCAAACAGCCGCAAAGGGAGGGTGCATCATGAAAGCCCGTCGCCACAGTTTAATCCTGTCGATCATCAAAGAAAAACCCATTGAAACCCAGGAAGCGCTAGGGGCGGCACTGCGTGCGGAGGGGATCGAAGTGACCCAGGCCACCCTGTCGCGGGACATTAAAGAACTGGGTCTCATCAAAGTACCAACGCCCAGTGGTGGTTATCGTTATTCATTACCTTTGGACCGCAGCTTCCCCGATCTTTTAAAGCGCGCGGAACGGATGTTTGAAGGTGCGGTGACCAGTATTGACCATACCGAAAACTTAATCATCATCAAAACAACCAGCGGGGCCGCCCATGGCGTGGCGGCGGCCTTGGATGATTTGGATTGGAAAGAAATCGTCGGCACCATTGCCGGGGACGACTCCATCTTGGTGATTGTCCGGAGAAAACAGCAAGTTGAGCAGGTGCTGGAGCGGTTGTACAAGCTGAGGAGGTAAGAGGATGCTGCGCGAGCTGATGATCGAGAACTTTGCCCTGATTGATCAGTTGCACTTAGAGTTTGGACCGGGGTTTAATATTTTAACCGGGGAAACGGGCGCCGGAAAATCGATCATCATTGATACGGTCAGCTTGCTTTTGGGGGGACGTTCTTCTTGGGAACAGATCCGGGCCGGCGCCGAAACGGCCAGGATTGAAGGGGTCTTTGAACTGACGGAGCGTCCGGAGCTCGATCACCTCCTTGCCGACTGGGGAATCCCGGTGGGTGACGACCGTCTCTTGGTGATCAGCCGGGAAATCAAAAAGTCCGGCCGGAGCCGTTGCCGGATGAATGGACAGACGGTGACCGTCCTCACCCTTAATGAGGTCGGTCGTTTGCTTATGGATATCCATGGTCAACATGAACACCAGTCCCTCTTCTCCGCCGTCTCCCAGCGGGAGATCCTGGACCGCTTCGGCGGTGAGCGTTTAAAGGAGGAAGCGGCGCGGGTGGCGGAGTTATACTCCAGATGGCAAGAGATTAAGAAGGAGCTGGCCAGTCTGGAGATGGACGAAGCCGAAGAAAAGCGGCGGGTGGAGTTGTTCAGTTTTCAACTGCAGGAGATCGAAGCCGCCCAGTTACAACCGGACGAAGAGGAAGAATTAAGCCGGGAACGGGATCTCCTGGCCGGTGCGGAACGGCTTTATGCCTGTGTTTCCGAGGCTTATCACCGGTTTTACGGGATGGACGACGGCGGTGCCATTCTGGACCAATTGGGCGCCGGGGTTGAAGCTCTGACCAAAGCAGCGGAGATCGACCCCCAATTAAGACCGTGGGTCGAAACGACCACCCGGATTACTTGCGAGGTGGAGGAAGTGGCGCGGGAGATCCGTGCTTATCGCGACCAGATCACTTTTGACCCGGAACGCCTGAACCAAGTGGAAGAACGGCTGGATGAGATCGCCAAGTTGAAAAGGAAGTACGGCCAAAGCATCCCGGCAATTCTGGATTACGCGGCGAAGTTACGACGGGAACTGGCGTCCCTCAGCGACCGGACGGAACGCCAGCAGGAACTGGCGCGGCAGTTGGCGGCCGTGGAAACGGAATTGGGCCGGGCGGCACAGACCCTTTCGGCCTTACGGCGGGAGACGGCGGACCGCTTGGAGACGGCCGTGATGCAACAGTTGCATGAGGTGAATATGGGGAAAACCATCTTTCGGGTGGCGTTGAACCGGACGCCCGATCTCCGGAATGGGCTCAAACTTGATGGTGAGCAAGTGGCGGTGGGGAAAGACGGGGTTGACCAGGTGGAGTTTATGGTGGCGCCGAACCCCGGTGAAGGCCTGCGCCCGCTGGCGAAGATCGCTTCCGGCGGCGAGCTTTCCCGTTTGATGTTGGTGTTGAAGGTGATCCTGGCTGAAGCCGACCAGATTCCGGCGATGGTTTTTGACGAAATTGACACCGGGATCGGTGGGCGGACGGCGCAGGCGGTGGCGGAGAAACTTTTACTTTTGGGCTGTACCCACCAGGTGATCTGTGTTACACATCTGCCCCAGATTGCCAGTTTGGCCCATCACCATTATTACATTGAGAAAAAAACGCAGGCGGGGCGGACAACAATAGAGGTCCGAGCTTTAGATCAAGAGGAACGGGTGGAGGAACTTGCCCGGATGCTTGGGGGAGCGGAGGTCACCGCAACCACCCGTGAGCATGCCCGCGAGATGTTACAGTTGGCGGCGACCCTTCGTTCGGAAAAAAGCAGGACATAATAGTGGCCGATCCCGTAACCTTGACGACGCTCAGGACCAATGGGTGACGCGAGGTGAAAAGGATGCGGAACGAACTTTCAAAACAACAAAGGAAAGTTCTTCTCCTGCTGGTGGCCGCGGTTTTCCTTGGTGCGGGCCGCTTGGGCTTCCAGGCGCTTAACCGCGGGGATCTGGAGGTGCATTTGGTGGCGCCGGTGGACGTCGCCTGGCCCGCCGCGTCCGGGGAGTGGTCTGGACAGGAGCCCCGGCGGGCCGTGGCCATGTTACCGCCGGAGGAGACCGGACCGGAGGCAGGGACGGCGGAGGAACCGGCTGCCGAAAAGGCACCGTCGGCCCCCGGGGGCGGGACGGCCGCTGGCGAAAAAGTTATCTTCCCGCTTGACCCAAATACGGCAAGCAGTGAAGAACTGCAGGCTTTACCGGGGATCGGGCCGGTGCTGGCCGCCCGGATCATTGAATACCGGGAGACGGTGGGCAAGTTTCGGATCGTCGATGACCTGCTGGCCGTGAAGGGAATCGGCGAAAAAACGCTGGCCAAAATCCGGCCTTACCTCGAGATTAAAGAATGACGGCCCGTCCCCTTCTCCTCTGGGCCCCCTTTTTTCTGGGGGGCGGGATCATTGCCGGGTGGTACGGCGGGCAGGGGCGGACGGCCGTCCTTTTCCTCTTTCTTTTCGGTCTGGTTCTGTTCCTGGCCGGGTGCCGACTGGGGCGGCGGAAAGGGAGCGGACTGCTCTTATGTTTACTGATTGGAGTGGTCTTGGGCGGGGCCGAAGCCCGGCTCCACCTTCGCCACCGGGCGGTGTTTGGCGACCACCAAGGGCAGCTGGTTGAAGTGGCCGGGACAGTGCTTGAGACCCCGGCCCCGTGGCGGGACGGTGCGCGGTTTGTTTTTCGTGTTGAAACCCTGCAGGGAGTGGATTTAACCGTCCGGCCGAAAGTAGAAGTGTTCCTGCCGGCCGCGGGGACCTACCAATACGGGCAACGTTTACTGTTGCGGGGACGACTGTTTGGGGATGAGCCGCGTGCCGGGTCCATTTGGGCCCGGGAGCGGATTGCCGGCGGTTTGCTGGTCCGAGGGCAGCCGGTGGCGTACGGCCACGGCCGGGTTTCGGCGGTGGGCCGCTGGGTTAACGCCGGACAGCGCAGGTTAATTGCGGTCGGGGAGGCGACCTTGCCACCACCGGCGGCGACCATCCTCCACGGGATGCTTCTGGGGCGGCGGGAACCGGGATTGTCGACGCTGACCTTTGAACGGGTCGGTGTTGCCCACCTTCTTTCCGTTAGTGGGCTCCATCTTACGTTTTGGCTTGGTTTGTTTTGGGGCTTGGGCAAACTTCTCCGTCTGCCCGACCGGGTCCTGGGCCTCCTGGCGGTACCGGCCGTAGCCCTTTTTCTCTTGATGGCGGGGGGCGGGGCCCCGGCTTTACGCGCGGGGATCATGGGTCTGCTGGCTTTATACGGTGATCTATCGCGACGGCGCACGTACCGGCCGCTGCACCTTGCGGTCGCGGCCGTGCTCATCTTGCTCCTGCGCCCCCTGGAGGTTTTTGCCTTTGGGTTTTGGTTTTCGTTTGCGGCTTGTGTTGGCTTGTTGGTAGTTTACCCCCGGTGGGAACAGTCGTGGGCTGCTGATTCCAGGTTGGCGAAAGGCCGCCCTTTTTTTCTTTCCTTGGCGGCCCAGATCATGGTTGCGCCGTTGGTGGCTAAGGTTTACGGCGGTTTTTCCCTGGTGGCGCCGCTGGCTAATTTACTTCTGGTGCCTTTGGCCGGCTTGGTGGTGCAATTGGGTTTGGTGGCGGCGCTAAGCGGCGTGGTTTGTTTACCGTTGGCCCGCCTTTTAAACGCCGGCAATGCGGTCCTGATCGAAGGTTTTTGGCGGCTTGCGGTTTGGCTGGCGTCATGGCCGGGGTATCTTCGTTTTCCCCCTTGGCCTTGGTTAACAGTGGCGGCTTGTTATGGGGTGATTTTTTTGCTGACATGGGGTTTGACGGTTAACCCGGTGACCAAAAAAAGAAGGCTGCCTCTATTCTACCTCCTGTTGACTCTGGTCTTGTTGGCCTTGGCGGCGACCGGCTATTATTTGGTCCAGGAGCTGGCGCCCTGTCTCGAACTGGTCTTCTTCGATGTCGGGCAGGGGGATGCGCTTTTAATCTCCGTCCCGGGGGACCATCATCTTTTGGTGGATGGCGGCGAACCGGCTGCTTATACAAGGGCGATCCGGCCCTACCTGCAAGCCCGGGGGATCCGGACCCTCGATATGATCATGGTGACTCACGCCCATGAAGACCATTTAGGCGGGGTGGTGCGCCTCTTGGAAGACGGGCGGATCGAAGTGGGTCAGATCCTGGAGAGCGGTTACGCCCATACGACCCGGCTCTACGAAAGGTTTCTCACCCTTGTGTTGGAACGGGGAATCCCGCTGCGGCAAGGCGTGGAAGGGACGATGTGGCAAGTGGGGGAGCTGAAAGGGTTGGTCCTCCACCCCCCGGCCACCCCTTGGCCGGGAACCGATCTGAACAACAATTCCCTGGTTTTGCTGTTGGACTGGCATGGGGTCCGGGTTCTCCTGACGGGAGATGTGGAAGCCCTGGGCGAAGGGCGGCTGGTGGCGGTATATGGGGACGGCCTGCGGGCCAATCTGTTGAAGGTGGGCCACCACGGTAGCGAGACCGGGACCAGCCGGGCGTGGCTGGAAAAGGTCCGGCCGGAGCTGGCCGTGATCAGTGTCGGTGCGGATAACCCCTTTGGCCACCCGGGGACGGGTGTTCTCTCCCGGTTGGCGGATACCGGGGTCGCCGTTTACCGGACCGACCAGAGGGGGCGCTTAACCTTCCGGATCCGTCCGGGACGCCGGGGCGGTCCGGCAAAGATTCAGGTGCAAAGTGAGGTTGGAAGATGAAAGCCGTCGATTTTCTCTATAGTCTACAGCAAAAAGGGAGGGCCCGTCTGACCCGGCCTGTTTTGTTTCTGGGCGAAGAAGAATATTGGGTCGTCACCGGAATTAACCGGATCAAACAGTTGCTTTTTCCCAATGCGGAAGAGGATTTTAATGTTGTGGTGATGGAGCTCAAAGAAGTGGAAGCCCCACTGCTCGCGACGGAGCTGGCGACCGCTCCCTTCTTTAGTGCCAAGCGTCTTTTGGTCCTCAAAGGATTGGAAGAGATGAAAGCGGCCCAAGAAGAAACCCTCCTGGCGGCGCTCCCCCAGTTGCCGCCCGAAGTTTATCTGGTCTTAACCGCCCGCCGCCTCGACCAGCGCAAAAAAGGGGTCAAACAGTTAAAGGACCTGGTGGAAGTGGTGTATTGTCCACCCTTAAAAAACTACGAGGCCAAAAACTGGCTCCGCCAGGAAGCAAAAGCATTAGGCCTTGCGCTTTCTTCCCGGGAGCTCGATCTGTTACTGGAAGCCAAAGGCACTTCGTTGTTGGCTTTAAAGAGTGAATTGGTCAAGATCAAAACCTACTGCGGCGATGGGGCGAAACCGGCGTCGGCGGAGGAATGGCGTACGCTGCTGGGGGAAGCGGTGGAGACGAATATCTTCGCCATGATCGACGGGGCGCTGGAAGGGAAGACCGGAGTGGCGTTAAGCCTCCTCCACCGGTTATTGGCCGCCGGCGAACCGGAGCTGAAAATTCTGGCCCTTTTGGGGAATGAGGTACGCCGGCTGTTTCTGGGCTGGTTTTTGCTGCAGACGGGACGGGAGCAGGAGATCCAAAAGGAGTTGGGCTGCCATCCCTACGTTGCAGAGAAAATAAGGAACAGAGCTGCCCGTTTGACCTTTACCCAACTGCGCCGGGCGCACCGGCGGCTCTTGACCGCCGATTACCGCTTAAAGACCGGCCAAAGCGACACCGGGTTGGAACTCTATTCCGTGCTGCTTGATCTGGGCTCCTTTTTGACGGCGCCAGAACCGTAGCAAGACAAAACCGCCCGTGCAAGCGGGCGGTTGCTTAGGCATTAACGGCTGCTGACCGTTGGTTGAACTTACGCATCAGGCGGCTTTTTTTCCGGGCCGCGGTATTCTTGTGGATCAGTCCTTTACTGGCGGCTTGATCCAACTCTTTTATGGTAAGGGTAAGTAAATTTCGTGCTTTTTCCAGGTCGGTATCCATCGCCAGTTGGGTGTTTTTCACGAGGGTTCTTAATTTGGAGCGTTGACTACGGTTTCTTAAACGCCGTACTTCGGAGACAGCAACCCTTTTTTTGGCGGATTTAATATTGGGCAACAAGTTCACCTCCCACTATTCCTTAAGCTCACTATATTTTACCCCTTTTCGCCAACGAATGCAAGGTCTTTCTTGATTTCAGCATAATTTGCCTGACCACGGGGGAGGATAACATCAAGAATTTGAAAGGGAGGTAGTTCTGTGATAGGGGCAGTAATTCGCTTTGTGGTCTCCGCTTTGGTCTTGCTGTTCGTCAGTTTTCTGGTGCCGGGGTTTAAAGTGGGCGGTTTTATCGGGGCACTAATTGCTGCCGTGGTCATCTCGGTCCTCGGTTATATTGTCGAAAGCCTTTTTGGGCGGGAAGTTTCTCCCCAGGGACGGGGGTTGGTCGGCTTTCTCACCTCGGCAGTGGTTATTTATCTGACCCAGTTCATTGTGGCTTCGGTGGAAGTGTCGATCATCGGGGCGCTGTTGGCCTCCGCGGTCATTGGGGTGATTGATGCGATCGTCCCGACGGAATTGCGTTAACGAGGGGCAAAGGAGGCCGGTCGCATGACTTTTATGCAGACTCTGGGGGAGATCCGCACCGACCTGGCGATGGAGACCCACCAGTTGGTGGCGGGGGCAAGGGGTTCTTCCGTACCGGGGGTCGAATCTTATACCGAAGAAAAAGGGCGCACCAAGGTGACCCGGGTGGTGATCCAAACCCCTGAAGCCGGTCAAGCGCTGGGGAAAAAACCCGGTTATTATGTGACGGTTGAGTCTCCCGCTTTGCGCGGACGGGATAAGGATGAATTGGAAGAGGTTGCGCAGGTGATCGCGGAAGAGCTCCGTACTTTCATTGCCGGTTTTCAGCTCAGCGATGAGGCCAGCGGTCTGGTTGTGGGGTTGGGGAACTGGAACGCCACCCCGGACGCTCTTGGCCCCAAAGTGGTGGAGAAGGTCCTGGTGACCAGGCATCTTTGGGAAAGTGCGCCGCCGGAAAAAAGAGGCGGTCTGCGGCCGGTCTGTGCCGTATCCCCGGGGGTCCTGGGCATCACCGGAATCGAAACCAAAGAGATTGTTGCCGGGATTGTCCAACGGATTAAACCCGATTTCGTTCTGGTCATAGATGCGTTGGCCTCCCGGAGTACGGAACGGGTGGGGAGTACGGTCCAGATTGCCAACACCGGGATTAATCCGGGGTCCGGCGTTGGTAACCACCGGTTAGGGTTAACCACTGAATCCCTGGGCGTACCGGTGATCGCCATTGGTGTTCCCACAGTCGTTCACGCCCGGACGATTATCCATGATGCGCTGGAGCAAATGGCGGGTTTAGGTGGGCCTTCAACCAATGCCTACCGGAAAGAGGTCATTGACCGGGTTCTCTCCCCCTATTTCCAGGATTTGATTGTGACCCCGAAGGAGATTGACGTACTTATCGAAGACCTTTCCCGGGCGTTGGCGGGGGCAATCAATATTGCTTTGCATCCGGGGGTCACCGCCGAAGAGGTCTTTCGCTATCTGGAGTGAGGAGCGCGGCCCGACCATACATAACGGGCCCCCTTCCGGCATAGAATAAAGGGATAGGGGGGGTGGTCGTGACCGTAAAGCGCCGTCCGGTAAAGATTCCGCCGGTGGTGATTAAAAACTTCTTCTGTCTGAACTTGCTAATCATTTTGACCCTAACCTTTTCCGCCATCGGATTGCATTATTTCCTCCGGCCGAAAGCCCACCCCGTCTTGGCCCGCCCCGGCGAGCGCGACGGACGGGCCGGCCGCGGGGTCATGGTGTTCTGGGAGATGGAGACCGCACGGGCCAGGCGCATCCTTTTTGAAGGTTTGCCAATTTTAAAACGTTGTTACAACCCCTAGCCTTTAATTTAGGTAGGGGGTTTTTTGCTAAAGTTTTGGTTTCCTTGCTTGCGGGCAGGAAGGAGTTTTCCCAAGCGTAGGGAATGTTCTGGGAGAAAGATTTTTGTAAGGAAGGATTTTAAGATTGAAAGCAACACCTGTTTCCTCTGGACAGCTGGCCCGGACCGCCGGGATGATCTCCGGGATGATTTTATTCAGCCGTTTGCTCGGTTTTGTCCGGGAAGCGCTCACCGCCAATCTATTTACCCGCGCCGAAACGGACCCGTTTTTTGCCGCTTTTGTGATTCCCGATTTCATGTACTATCTCTTGGTCGGGGGGGCCTTATCGGCTGCTTTTATTCCCCTCTTCTCCGAGTATTTGGCTAAAGGGGAGGAAGACGAGGGTTGGAAGATGGCCAGTACCTTTTTGAATGTGACCATCATCCTGCTGGCCTTCTTTTCACTGCTCGGGATCGTCTTTGCCCGTCAGCTTGCTCCTTTACAAGCCTACCAAATGAAAGAGGGCAAACTGGAGCTCCTGATTGAATTGACCAGGATGATGTTTCCGGCTGTCTTCTTTACGGCGCTGGCCGGTTTGATGGGCGGGGTCCTCAATTCCTACCAGCGGTTTTTTATTCCGGCTTTCGGGCCCATCTTATATAACGTGGGGATTATTCTGGGGGCTTGGTTTCTGGGTCCGCGTTTCGGAATCAAAGGGATGGCCTTTGGGGTCGTGACCGGGGCGATTGCCAATTTCTTGACCCAGGCTATGGCGGTAAAACAGATCAGCGGTTACAACCCGTTCTATATAAACCTTCAGCACCCGGGGTATAAAAAAATGATCCGGCTCATGATCCCGGCGATTCTGGGCCTGTCCGCCACCCAGCTTAACATCTGGATCACCACCAATATGGCTTCGGCTTTACCGGAAGGAAGCATTACTTATCTCCGTTTGGCCCAAAGACTGGTCTTGCTTCCTTTGGGGATCTTTGCGTCGGCGGTCTCCACCGCTTTCTTCCCCACCCTGTCGCAGCTGACTGCCGTGGGCAAATGGGCGGAGTTTAAAGACAACCTTATTCTCGGCATCCGCGTGATCCTCTTCATTACCATCCCGTCCGCCTTCGGTTTTATTACTATGCGGACCGAGATCATCCGCTTGCTCTACGAACGGGGCGAGTTTACCCCGCTCCAGTCGGAGTTGACTGCCTACGCCTTATTCTTTTACAGTTTGGGCTTGTTTGCCCACGGGGTCATTCAGATCCTGCCCCGCGGTTTTTACGCGCTGAAAGACACCATAACACCGGTGAAAGTCTCCATCGCCTCTGTGCTGCTGAGTATCGGCCTTAACTATCTGTTTCTAAAATATACCCCGTTGCAGCATGGCGGTTTAGCCCTGTCCTTTTCCCTGATGGGGGTGGCCAACATGTTGCTCTCCTTCGCTCTTTTACGGAAAAAGGTTGGCGGTCTGCGCACCGGGAAATTGATCAAAACGGGAACGCAAGCCACTTCGGCGGCGTTGGGGATGTCCGTTGTGGTCCGGTTATTCCTGCCGCTTTGGACCCGGTTCTTGGCCGGACTGGCGTTCACGGTTAACCTGAACCGCCTTTTGCAGGTGATGGGCGGGATTGGGGTTGGTGTTGTGGTTTATATGGCGCTGGCGGCTCTTTTACGGATGGAAGAAGTGAAGCTGGTCAAAAGGATTGTGCGGAGAAATGAGTGACGGGTAGACCGCTACGGGGTGGTTGGCGCCAAGCCAACCACTAATTTTTTAGGAAACAGCAGTGTTGAGAAGGATTTCCAGCGCGGGAAGAGAAAGGAACAAGGGTAAGAGGTCGAAGGGGGCGTTTGTTTGCGGAAAAAAAGAATTCTGAGTCGATTGCTTACCTCATCTCTCCGGTGGAAACCCTTGGTCCGCTCCACTCCCGACCGGCAAGCGGCGACCAAATTGGACCAGGAGGAAGCCCTTTTAGTCAGCAAAGCGCAAGCCCATGACGAAGAGGCCTTTCGGGCGCTGGTCGAGTTGCATAAAGCCAAAGTCTATCATCTGCTTTTAGGGATGCTCCGCGATGAAGACCAGGCGCAGGAACTCACCCAGGAAACTTTTGTTAAAGCATGGAAAGGGTTACCGGCCTTCCGTGGTGACTCAACCCTTTGGACCTGGTTGTACCGGATTGCGTACCATACGGCCCTGGATCATCTGCGAAAGAAAAAGCGTCAGGACGACTTGGTTGTCTTCGCAGAAACCGGTACGGAGTTACCGCGGGAGCCGGCAAACGATCCTTTGGAACTGGTGATCAAGCGCGATAAAGAGGAAGACCTGCATCAGGCTCTGGCCCGTCTGTCTTTCCGGCAGCGTGCCGTGTTGATCCTCTATTACTTCCAGGGCCTCACCTACCGGGAGATCGCTGCGGTCACCCGCCGTCCTTTGGCTTCAATCCGGGCTGATTTGCACCGCGGAAAAGAGAAACTCCGCCGGATGATTATTAAAAAGTGGGGGTTGCGGGATGCCGAGACGAGACCAAGGGCTTGATCAAGGCAAGCACGACCAGATTGATCTGCTGTTGGCCAATCTGCATCGCCTCCAACGCCCGGACAAGTTTTCCCCGTTGGCGGAGGCTTGTGGTTGGGTAAAAAAAGAGGTCCCCTCCGGTCTGGTGGAGGGGATCATCCTCAGGATCCAGCGGGAAGAAAGACGGCGCCGCTGTAAACGGTTGTGTCTCTCCGGTATGCTCACCTGTTTGCTTCATGTTTTTATTTTCATTGCGGCGGACCGGGCGCTGAGTGTGGCGGAAACGGCCAAATATACCCCGGGGCTTGTGGGGGGCTTTTGGCTCCTGGCCAGCCTCTGGTTGGGCTTTCTGCTCCCCCTCTGGTTTTTTCTGGCCTACGCCGTGCGGCAAGAAAGAAGGGCACAAGCGGCGCTTACCGCTTCGGCGCGGATCTTTCCGTATGCTCTTTCCAGGAAGAGTTAGCAATCAACTCGCGTAAACCCGAGGTGTCCCCACTAAGGATCAGGTGCTTAATTAGTTTTTCAACCTGATTATTCTGCATCGAAAAACCCCCTTTTTGATTTACAAGGATTATTTTATGCGGGAGCGAAGGGAAAGGTGACTCTTTTGTGGTTAACTACCGGTTAAGCCGGTGAAATCAGGAGGTGAAAGGAGATGAGATTGGGTTTGCTGGACGGCGTATTTTGGGGTGTTTTCCTAATCATCCTTGGCTTGTGTGCGATCTTCAAAACAGTTTTCCATATTAATGTCTCCTTACTCCGGATTGGGTTTGCCCTGTTGATTATCTATATCGGTGTGAGCATGTTGTTTAACGGATCTTCTTGGCGGACCGACCGGAATACCGTACTCTTTGACGACCGGGAGCTTGTCCTGGCCGAGCAGGATGAATACAATGTCATTTTTGGCCGGGGGCTTTTTGACTTGACCGCACTCCCAGCCCAAAACCGGACCCGGCGCCTTACGCTTAACGTGGTCTTTGGCGAAGGTGTGATCAAGATCAAACGGGATGCGCCGATCACAATCAAGGTTAACTCGGTTTTTTCCGGAGCAAGGCTGCCCGATGGCAATCAGATTACCATCGGCGAATATACGTACCGGTCGGGGGAGAAGACGGAGCATAAAGAAGGGGTCCTGGTTGAGGTAAATGTGGTCTTTGGGAGCTTGGTGTTTAGCGAAGAGTAACGGACCGGTCAGAAGTCCCAACCTATTTCTAACTATAGATTATTTCATTATATATGACTTCAAGGAGGAAAGGTGATGCGCGAAAGTGTCGTCTTGGGTGAGCTTCGGGAAGCCTTAGTCACCCACTTGGTAGCAGTGGAAGAACAAAGTACCGGCTTTATTGAGGAGTTTTTCGCCGATTCTGCGGCGGAACGGGAGAAAATCAAGGAGATCGTGGCGGAATACATAGAAAAACTGAAAGGTCTGGTGCAAGAGGCACATCTACTCGGCGAGCCAGGGGCTTTCCCGCTCGTCATCATTGGAAGCCGTGTTGAGGTTGAAGACCTGAACACCAAAGAGAAAATGGCTTTTCAGATCATTTCCCCCTTCGGTGAACTGCCGGACGGAAACGGGATCTCCCCCCTTTCGCCCGTGGGGAAAGCCCTTTTTTTAAAGGCGCTCGGGGAGGAAGTGAAGGTGGAAGCGCCGGGAGGCACCTTTCACTACCGGATTACGGCGATTCATTATCCGGCAGCCGGGTAAAAACCGGCCTTTTTAATTGCCCCTGTGTTTGCTTGGTTTATTCATACATCTTGCCATTAATGGCCAAAGAGGCAAAAACAACAATCAACGGAGGCGGGGCCATGATCGGAAGAGGAACAATCATAAATGTGCTCGCGATTATTGTCGGGGCTAGCGGTGGCCTTTTACTCAAGAACGGGATTCCCGAACGGATGAAACACACGATTATGCAAGGGATCGGTTTGGCCGTGGTGATGCTTGGACTATCCGGCGCCCTGCAGGAACTTTTTCTCCTCGCGGCGGAAGGCCGTTTGGAGCGGCGCTTTACCATGCTGATGATCCTATGCTTGGTTGGGGGTGGGCTGATCGGTGCCGCTTTGCGGATTGAGGAGCGGTTGGAACGCTTAGGAAAACGGGTGGAGCAAAAGTTTAGTGGTTTAGGTGGTAATTTCGCCCGGGGCTTCATCACGGCCAGCCTGGTTTACTGCGTTGGTGCCATGGCGGTCGTTGGCGCCTTGGAAGACGGCCTTACTGGCCAGATCGAAACCTTGCTTTCCAAATCGATCCTTGACGGCATCAGTGCGGTGATTTTTGGGGCCAGTTTGGGGCCGGGGGTGATTTTTTCCGCCATTCCGGTCCTTCTGTACCAGGGGACCATAACCGTCCTGGCCGGACTGGTGAAAGCGGTGATGAGCCCGGAAGTGCTCAGCCAGATGTCGTTGCTCGGCGGGATTCTAATCATGGCGATCGGCCTTAATCTGCTGGAAATCGGCAAAATAAGGGTGGGAGACCTCCTCCCCGCCATTTTTCTGCCGTTCCTTTTTGAACTGGTCCGCAATTGGTTCTTGGTTTTGGGCTGAGGCCAAGACCGAAAAAGCCCTGGTCGCGTTAGGGACCGGGGCTTTTTTGGTAAATGGCGGGCTTTGGTCAATGACGGTGGGTTATTGTGGTGACGGTTGTGACTGTTGGGACAAGGTCCGGCTGAGCGGGCCGGCGGCTTGGTCCACTTCCAACTGGGCATTGCTTTGGAAGCTTTGGTTCTGGTTCTGGTATGGGGATTGCGTTTGGGTGCTCTGCCCGATCGCGCCCTTTAAATCCTTTCATTCGTATCGTTAAGGTTGCCAGCGTGCGCGCTTGGTAAGCCGGCGGGGCGACTACCTATATTATGAGGTTAAAGAGTCAAGATCATTAGTGCAGTTCCTGCAAGGAGAGGAAGAAGATAACGGTTCAATGCCCCCTGGCGGGGTTTTTTCTTTTGGTGTTTTTGCTTCCTGGCCGGTGTTTGACCACTCCGGTTAGTTTACCAATTTGCCGCCCATACTAAGATCAAACAAGGGGGAAGACGATGTTTACAATGCTTTGGCGGAAGTTCCGTCGCGCCCAGCAACGAACAACAACACCGGGGCCGCGGGCGGGCCGGGATTTGAGTCCGGACCTGGAGGCGAACCTGGCGGCGTTCAAACGGGAACTGGGGGCCAGTCCGGACTTGATCATCCGGCGTTTGACGTTGGGGCCTAAGCCGGGGACGACCGGGGCTTTACTTTTCATCGACGGCCTTGTCGATCAACAGATCGTCAACCGGGATGTGTTGTCCCCGCTCCTGCACGAAGTGGATTGGGGAAAAGGGCAAGGCGCCACGGATTTACTGGACCAGATCGCCCAAAACGTACTGGCCGTAGGGGAAATGCAAAGGGAAACGGAGTGGCGCCAGGTGGTGCGCGGGCTTTTAGCCGGGGATACCATCTTCCTGGTGGACGGTCAGGCGGCTGCTTTGCTTCTGTCCACGAAAGGATGGGAGAAAAGGGCGATTCAAGAACCGGAAGCGGAACAGATTATCCAAGGCCCCCATGAAGGGTTCACCGAGAATCTCCGGACCAACACCGCTCTGTTGCGGCGGAAAATCAGCACCGCCGGGCTGCATTTTGAAGAGATGAAGCTGGGGCGGCAGACACAGACCACCATTGCCCTTGCCTATGTAAAAGGGATCGTTAACGAAAAACTGGTCAACGAGGTTCGAAGCAGATTGAAACGGATTAAGACCGATTTTATCCTTGATGCCAATTATGTGCACGAGTTTATTACGGATGCCCCCTTTTCACTCTTTCCGACGGTGGCCTTCACGGAACGGCCGGATGTGGTTGCGGCCAAACTTTTGGAAGGCCGGGTTGCCATCTTTGTTGACGGGACGCCGCTTGTCAATACGGTCCCCGTCTTACTGGTGGAGTATTTCCAAAGTCCGGACGATTATAATTTCCCTTATTACTACGCTACGATGATCCGCTGGTTCCGCTACCTCTCTTTTTTCCTTGCGGTGCTGGCCCCGGGGCTTTTTGTCGCTTTGGGCTCCTACCATCAGGAATTAATCCCGACGCCGCTCATGATTACGATCAAGACGGCAACGGAAGGCACTCCTTTTCCGTTGGTCATTGAGGTGATCATAATGGGGCTGGTTTTTGAGATTCTCCGTGAAGCCGGGGTGCGCTTGGCACGGCCGTTCGGACAGACCATCAGTATCGTGGGCGCCCTGGTCATTGGCGAGGCGGCGGTTACCGCCGGGCTGGTTGGGGCGCCGACGATCATTGTCATCGCGTTAACCGCGATCACCACTTTTGTCGTCCCCGGGTTATTGGGCCCCGGGATCTTTCTCCGCTTAATCTATACGATCCTCGCGGGAGTGCTGGGGGCCTACGGCATTTTAACCGGGGTCTTGTTTACCCTCCTTCATCTGGCTTCTTTACGTTCCTTTGGGGTGCCTTATTTAGCGCCGTTGGCGCCGGTTGTGCCGGCCGATCTGAAAGATGTGTTGGTCCGGGCGCCCATTTGGGCGTTGGGGACCCGCCCCCGCTTGATTGGTTGGCTCCAACCTTCTGGGTATGCTGCGGATCAGGAGGAAAAAGGTGGGGATCGCGATGGTGAAGGTACATGGTGAGCGCCGGAGGGGGTTGACCAAAGGCCTCTGGTGGTTAGTTCTGGTTTTCCTCGTTTTCACCGGTGGGTGCTGGGACCGGCGGGAGTTGGAGAAATTAGCGGTTGTGGTTGGAATCGGCATCAACCTGGCACCCGAGGGGGAAGGTTATGAAGTCTCCTACCAAATTGTGCGGGCGGCGCAGATCCAAAGTCCGGGCGGGAGCGGAAGCGGCGACGAGGAGCTCAGGCCTTTCTGGATCTTGCGTTCCCGCGGACCGACGGTTTTTGAGGCGATCCGGAACGCGACGTTGCAAAGCAGCCGCCGGCTTTTCCTCTCCCATAACCAGGTGCTGGTGATCAACGAAGCAGTGGCCCGGGAAGGGTTGATGCCGGCGTTGGATTTTTTCATCCGCGACCATGAACCCCGGTTGACCCAGTGGCTGTTGCTCACCGCTGAGGACCCGGTCCAGATTTTTGATGCTTCGGCCGGGCTGGAGCGGGTTTCGAGCCAAGCCATCTCGGACCTGTTGCAACATTACCAGTTAACTTCCAAGATCCGGCCGGTGCGTCTCTCCGATTATATTGCCCTCACGATGGAAAAGACCGCGGCCAACACCTTACCCCGGATCCGAACAATAGAGCATGCCGGGAAAAAGGAGTATATACTTGATGGAACCGGGATCATTAAAGGGGATAAACTGGTTGGGTTTTTGGATCCAAAAGAGACGCGGGGTTTATTATGGGTCCTTGGTGAGGTACAGGGGGGTGTACTTACCGTTGATGTGCCCGGAGAGAAAGGCAAAGCCACTTTAGAAATCTTTGATTCTGCTTCCAAGGTGACGGTGCAGGCGGAAGCGGAGCAAATCCGCGTTAAAATTGAGGTACAAATGCGGTCCGGGCTTGGTACCCAAACCGTTTATACCGACCTCTCCACACCGGACCAGTTTAAAAAGCTGGAACAGTGGCAAGCGGAAGTGATCAAAGCCGAGATCGAAGCGGCTCTGGCCAAAGCACGGGCTTATAAGGCGGATATTTTTGGTTTTGGGCGGCTGCTTTTCGGTCGCGACAACCGCTCCTGGCAACGGTTGGCGCCGGATTGGGAACGGTACTTTGTGGAGGCGCCCGTCGAAATTAAGGTGAAAACAGCTGTAGAAGAACTGGGTTTGAGTACCAGACCGGCGTTGGAGTTATAGAACGGAGGAGGAATAAACATGGCGCAAGAGCTGATCTCGCCGCGGCAATTAACCTTTCTGGTGATAAGTTTTACCATTGGCAGTTGGATCGTGTTGCCGTCGGGGATTGAAGCCTGGCAAAACCTCTGGTTGCTCATTCTTTTCGCGTTGGGACAGGCACTGGGGTTTGTCTATCTCAGCCTCTTTCTTTTCCGGCGTTATCCGGGGAAAACACTCTTTGCGGTGCATGAGTTCGTTTATGGACCGGTCCTCGGCAAACTGATTTCCCTCTTGTTTTTGTGGTTTTTCCTGCAAACCGGAGCGGGGGCCCTGGCGGTCTTCGTCACCTTACTAAAGACAACCGTTTTTACCGACACCCCGGATCTGGCCCTTTTGCTTCCCTGGGTTATTATTATCGTTTATGGTTGCCGGCGTGGCCTTGAGGTTATCGCCCGGAGCAACGAGCCTTTGGTGTTAGCCACGGTCGGCTTAATCCTAGTCTCCGTGTTCTTAGTGCTTAATGCCTTTAAAGCGGAGAACCTTTTGCCCCTTTTTAACCAGTCGCTGGCGACGGTGTTCTGGAACACGCTGGGGATTGCCGTCTTTCCCTTTGGCCAAAACGTGCTTTTTTTGATGCTTTTACCCCAGGTCAACCGGCCACAGAAAGTAAGGGGCGCCGTTTTGCGGGGGATGGTGGTAGCGGGCGGTTTGTTGAGCTTACTGCAATTTTTAGCCGTTGGTGTCCTGGGGAGAACCGGCGAACTTTTTGTCTTTCCGACCATCGAATTTTACCGGATGATCATTATCGGACAGGTTCTAACGCGGCTGGAGCTGATCCCGCTGCTCAACTTTTTAACGATGGGCTTTATCAAGATCATGCTCTGTTTATATACCCTGGCGGTGGGGACCGCCCAAATATTAGAGTTGCGTGCCTATCGGCCGCTGGTTCTTCCGTTAGGGATCTTAATCTTGGTTTTTGCCCGGCAGATCTACCCCAGCATCAGCCTTCACTTACATTATATTGAAGAGGTACAACCTTTAGTTAGCCTCTTTTTCTGTTTCTTCTTACCGATGCTTACCTTAGGGGTGTCGTTCCTGCGCGGCGGTGCGCAGCAGGAGATGGCATCATGATCGTCCTTATTGTAGTGGTCTTTATCGGTCTCTTCCTTTATGAAGCTCCCGGCTTGGTGGCCAAAGAGTTTTGGCGGGAACTGGCGGTTTTCACCTTGCTGATGCTTTTGGGCTTGTTTTTAAGTATTCTGTTGGCCAGCGGGGTGGAATTGCCCTATGTGGAAAGCATTTGGGTCGAACTTTTTATGGGACTCCGCAAAATGCTGGCTTCTGGCTCCTAAGACAGCGTCCACGCTGGTTACCGGTATACCATGAAGAGAAAAAATCCGGGGTAAGGTTTCTTTTACCGCTTGTGGACCGGGGTATGCTAGCGGCGGATGGGCGCGTGCCGCCTAAAGAAAAAATATTTTCTCTTTAGGGGAAATTGAATGTAACTTTTTATTGACGGTCACGTCGAATTATTGTGAACGTATATTTTTCGTAAACGAAGGAGGAGTTTTATGAATAAAGTTAAAATAATTACCGACACCGCATGTGATTTGACCATGGATTTCCTCGCCGCGGAAGGGATTGGCGTTGTGCCGATGACGATTAATTTCCTCGACCGCTCGTACCGGGACGGTTTTGACCTGGGACGGGAGGAGTTTTACCGGCTCCTCACTTCCACGGAGAAGCTCCCGACGACGGCCCAACCGACCCCCGGCGATTTTCTCCAGGTGATGCAGGCAGCGGTGGCGGCCGGGCAAGAGGCGGTGGTGATCACCATCTCTTCTGGGATGAGTGGTACTTACGAGAGTGCGCTCTTGGCCCGGGAACAACTAGACCAGAAAGAAAAGATCGGGGTCTTTGATTCGCGGACCGCTTCGTTGGGCCAAGGTCTTCTGGTGCTTAAGGCACAGGAGATGGCGGCGGCGGGAAAAGGGAAAAACGAAATTATCAAGGAATTAACGGCGATCCGTTCCCGCTTGTTCTCCGTCTTTACCCTGGACACACTGGAATACCTTCAGAAGGGCGGCCGGGTCAGCCGGATCCAGGCGGTGATGGGTGATGTCTTGAACATCAAACCCATTCTTGAAGTGAATAAGGAAGGCCGGATTGTTCCGCGGGAGAAAGTACGGGGCCGGCGGCGGGCCATCAAACGGCTTCTGGAGATTATGGCCGCCGAGGGCCGCGCTTTATATGACCAGTTGATCACCATCGGCCATTCCCGTTGTGAGGAAGAAGCGGTGGCTTTGGCCGATGAGCTGAAAAAACGTTATAACGTCAAAGCCATCCGGATTGGTGAGATCTCCTCCACGGTGGGGACTCATACCGGTCCCGGCTGTATCGCTGTTTTCTTCCAAGGGGAGAGTTAGTTCCGCGGGGCAATTAAAGAAAAAACAACAAAGCAAAAGGGTGGCCGGAAACATAAACTGTCTGTGGAAAGGGATGAGGTGAAAACATGAGTGCGCAGGGGATCGTTCTGGACTATAGTGCAGCCGCTGATTTTTTCGACCGGGCCGAGTTGGACATGCTGGCCCCCCGGATTCAAGCCATCCACCGGCAAATTGCGGAGAAGCAAGGGGCGGGCAGTGATTTTCTGGGGTGGGTCGACCTTCCGGTCCGGATCGACCAGGCAGAAATTCAGGCGGTGAAAGCGGCGGCCGCCCGGATCCGGGAAAGCTCGGAAGTGTTGGTGGTTGCCGGCATCGGCGGTTCCTACTTGGGAGCCCGGGCCGCCTTGGCGATGCTGCTGCCGTACTTCCGTCCGGCGAACCACCGGGTGGGTGATCCGGAAGTAATCTTCGTCGGGCACCACTTGAGCGGGGCCTATCTTGAGCAACTCTTGGCTTATTTAAAAGACAAAGAGTTCAGTGTCAATGTGATCTCAAAATCGGGGACAACCACCGAGACAGCGGTGGCCTTCCGTTTCCTCAAGCAATTGGCCGAGGAGAAATACGGGAAGAAGGCGGCGGCTGAGCGGATCTATGCCACCACCGACCGTCGGCGGGGCGCCCTCCGGCAGTTGGCGGAGGAAGAGGGTTATACCACTTTTGTCATCCCTGATGACATCGGTGGCCGCTACTCGGTTTTAACCCCGGTTGGCTTGTTACCGATAGCGGCGGCCGGGATCGATTTGGATGCGATTTTGGCCGGGGCGGCCGCGGCTTACGATGCCTGTTCCCATCCGGACCTGGAACGGAACCAGGCCTATCTGTATGCGGCTTTGCGCTATATTTTCTACCAAAAAGGGAAAAGCATCGAATTAATGGTCAGCTACGAACCGGCTTTGCATTACTTTGCCGAGTGGTGGAAACAGCTTTTCGGAGAAAGTGAGGGTAAAGACGGGAAAGGCCTTTTCCCGGCGGCAGTCGACTTTACCACGGATCTTCATTCCTTGGGCCAGTACATCCAGGAAGGGCGGCGTCTTTTCTTTGAGACCATTCTGGCGGTGGCCGCCGACCGGTCCACTTTGGTGTTACCGGACGCTCCCGGCGATCCGGACGGCCTCAATTATATCGCCGGTCAACGCGTTGACGAGATGAACCGGCAGGCGCTGCGCGGCACCCTTCTGGCCCACCAGGATGGGGGTGTTCCCTGTCTGGTGGTGCCGATCCCGGAATTGTCCCCGTTCTTCTTTGGCTATTTGGTTTATTTCTTCGAAAAAGCCTGTGCCATGAGTGGTTATCTTTTGGGGGTCAACCCCTTCGACCAACCGGGGGTCGAGGAATATAAGAAGAACATGTTTGCCTTGCTGGGCAAGCCCGGCTTTGCAGAACGGCGTCAACAGTTGTTGGCCCGGTTGGAAAAGTAAAACCGCCGACCAGCTTGCTGTGCTTCCTGAAACCCATAACAATGGGTTTTCTTTTTTTGCAGGATTCTCCCCGCCCGGACCCGAATGATCGGCCTGTGGGGTTTTTGTCAAGTTGTGCGGTGGGACGAAAAAAAGAAGGGCCAAAGGTGAAAGACCCTTGGCTTTTAAAGTAGAACAACACGCAAGACAAGCAAAGGCAGAGTGAGAAAGGAGCGATCAAGATGGAAGTGGCCATTATTGGCGGAACCGGAGTGTATGATCCGGCGATCCTAACTAAGACAAGGGAGGTTAAGGTCCAAACGCCCTATGGCGAGGTTTGCCCGACCGTTGGTGAGTATAACGGTGTCGAAGTTGCCTTTCTGCCCCGGCACGGTGCGGGGCATACCGTACCGCCGCACCGGATTAACTACCGGGCGAACATCTGGGGGTTACGGAAACTGGGAGTACGGCGGATTTTGGCGACGACCGCCGTGGGGAGTTTAAATCCGGAGATGCGCCCGGGGGAGATGGTGCTGATCGACCAATTCCTTGATTTTACCAAAGGGCGGCCCAGCACGTTCTTTGAAGGGGGCCCCGCCGGAGTGGTTCATGTTGACTATACGGAACCCTATTGTCCGGAGATCCGGGACGTCGCGCTCAAGGCCGCAGCCGAATTAGGCTACAAAGCCCATGACCATGGGGTTTACGTCTGCACCGAGGGACCGCGGTTTGAGACCCCAGCCGAGATCCGGATGTTTGCCAAACTAGGCGGGGATTTGGTCGGGATGACCAATGTACCGGAGGTGGTTTTGGCCCGGGAGGCCGGGATCTGTTACGCCACCGTCTCGCTGGTGACCAACTATGCGGCGGGAATCGCCGACGGACCATTGACCCACGAGGAAGTGGTTGCCCTGATGGCCGAGAACAACGCGCGTTTGAAGCAGCTCTTGATGCGGGTGTTGACAACCCTGCCGCCGGAGCGGAAGTGCCGTTGTCGCGAGGCTGTTCCTAATGTCGACCGGTTTTTTGAGGAGGATTAACTTTGGCCCAGACGTTTTCAACGCTACGGTGGGAAGCGCGGTCCCTGGTCTTGCTGGACCAGACGCAGCTCCCGGAGAAAGAGGTTTATTTGGTCTGTAAGGATTACCGGGCGGTTGCCGATGCGATCCGGCGGTTGGCGGTGCGGGGAGCCCCGGCCATCGGTGTCGCCGGGGCCTTTGGGGTGGTGTTGGGCGCGTATGAGCTCCTTCGGCAGGAGAAGGATTTTTTTGCCGGGCTGGAGGCGGTCTTTGCGGAACTGGCCGGCACACGCCCCACGGCGGTCAATCTGTTCTGGGCCTTGGGCCGGATGGAACAGGTCGTGACCGTCCACCGGCAGGACTCCCCGGCTGTGGTGGCGGCGGCGTTGGAAGCCGAAGCGCTCCGGCTCTACCAGGAAGACATCGAGACCAACCGCCGTCTTGGGGCCCATGGTGCGGCACTGTTGACTGACGGGATGACCGTTTTGACCATCTGTAACGCGGGTGCTTTGGCTACGGTCGCCCACGGGACGGCGTTGGCCGTTATCCGGGCGGCGGTGGATGAGGGGAAGTACCTCAAGGTGGTGGCCTGTGAGACCAGGCCGCTCCTACAAGGGGCAAGGTTGACCACGTGGGAGCTGATGAAGGACGGAATTCCGGTTACTTTGATCACCGACAATATGGCGGGCTATCTCATGCAACAGGGGAAGGTCCAGGCCGTCCTGACCGGCGCGGACCGGATTGCCGCCAACGGGGACGTGGCCAACAAGATCGGCACCTATACGCTGGCGGTTTTGGCCCAAGCCCACGGTATTCCGTTTTATGTGGCGGCACCGATGTCCACCTTTGATTTTTCCCTCCCCGACGGAAAACAGATTCCCATTGAGGAACGGGCCGCCGAAGAGGTGACCAGGTTGCGCGGTCAACAAATCGCCCCGGAAGGGGTGACGGTCTACAATCCCGCCTTTGATGTGACACCGGCCCGCTTCGTACGGGCGTGGATTACGGAGAAAGGGGTTTTTCGGAGCCAAGGGGGGAAGATTAAACTGGAGGATACGGATTAGGTCGTTTTGAGGGCATTGAAGAGTTTGTCTTTGGCGAGTCTTAATTTAAAGGCCATAAACTCCGGGTCGACCTGGAAGAAGTCTTTTAGCTCCCATGGCGGCATAAGCTTATATGCCCGCTCCAATTCGTGGTCCGGGATGAGGTGGTTAACGGCCCAGACCATGGCCTGGTACTCCTCGCGGTAAATCCCAATCCGGTTCCGGCGATGATAATGAATGACGGTACCCGCTTCCCGGGTGGTGAAAAAATGCCCGAGTTCTTCCGCCAGGACACAACGGAAATGCCTGATATCCTTTGTTAACCGGTAGTCCAGGCCGATCACCGGGTTTTTACCCGGATAGTAAAAATAAATGGCTTCCACGGGGGGTTCGAAATCCCAAAACTTCAACGTAATCTTGTGCTCTTCGGCCAGAGCGATTAATTCGTTTGGCAACGGTAACCCTCCACTTTTTTGGCGCCATGCTTCGTACGGGAAGACCGGTCAGTCTTTGATACCCAACTCTTCTTTGACCATTTTGATGAAACTGAGCACCGATTGGCGGGCGTTTTCCGGTAAATCCAGGATCGGATCGTCGCTGCGGTGGGCGGCCACGATCGCGATGGGGCTCCGGATATCGGTCCGGTCAAGGAGGAAGTCGATAGACACGTTGAAGAAATCAGCAATCTTATGGAGCGTTTTTTGGTCGGGGAACCTTTCGTTATTCTCGTAATTGCTGATTGTTTTTTGGGAGAGGCCTAGTTTTTCCGCGAGATCCTTCTGGTATAAGCCTTGTTCTTCGCGTAAAGCGCGCAGTCTTGCTCCAAAGGACACTTGATCACCACCGTTATCGACTGTAGACATTGCCGGGAGCCGGCACGGGCGAGGGCCAGCCTGGACGGCTATTTATTTAATCGTAGCATTGGTGTGAAAAGTTGATAGTTTTTTTCTTGATTGACTTTTTCTCCGCGTTCCTTTTCATTTTGACCGTTTTATAATATAATGTGGTGATTAAGGAGCAAACGAATGACTTGGGAAGGAGTGATCTGATGGTAACCAGTCAGATCCGTGACCCAAACCTGGCGGCGGCCGGGGACCGGAAGATTGAATGGGTCAGCAAACATATGCCAATTTTAAACCGGATTCGGGAAAAATACGCGGCGGCTCAGCCTTTGGCGGGCCGCCGGGTGGCGGTCTCGGTCCATCTGGAGGCCAAAACGGCCTATTTGGCTCTGACCCTAAAAGCATTAGGGGCCGACCTGGCCGTTACGGGCAGTAACCCGTTGTCAACCCAGGATGATGTGGCGGCGGCTTTGGCGGGCAGGGGGATCTCCGTTTTTGCCTGGCACGGGGCGACGGAGGAAGAGTATTTTGCGCACTTAGCCGCAACTCTACACCACAAGCCGGAGTATATCATTGATGATGGCGGCGACCTGGTGAATCTCTTGCATACAAAAGAACGGGACCTGCTGCCGTTGGTTAAAGGCGGCTGTGAAGAGACGACCACCGGGGTCCTCCGCCTCCGGGCCATGGCCGCGCAAAACCAGTTGGCTTTCCCCATGATCGCGGTCAATGACGCCCTCTGCAAACACCTCTTTGATAACCGCTATGGTACCGGCCAGTCAACCTGGGACGGGATCATGCGCACTACCAATCTGGTGGTGGCCGGAAAAACCGTGGTGGTGGCGGGTTATGGTTGGTGTGGACGGGGGGTTGCCCTCCGGGCGAAAGGGTTGGGCGCCCGGGTTGTGGTCTGCGAGGTCGATCCGGTCAAAGCACTGGAAGCGTTGATGGACGGCTTTACAGTGATGCCGGCCTTGGAAGCGGCGCGGATCGGCGATCTGTTTATCGCGGTGACCGGGTGTAAAGATGTTTTTGCCGGGCCCCATTTTGCGCTGATGAAGGACGGAGCGATGCTGGCGAATGCCGGCCATTTTGACGTGGAAATAAACAAAAAGGACCTGGCGGCAATGGCCACGGCGGTCACCGAAGCCCGGACCAATATTACCGCTTATCATCTCAAAGACGGGCGCTGCTTGTATTTGCTGGCTGAAGGGCGCCTGGTCAACCTGGCGGCCGGCGACGGCCACCCCGCCGAAATCATGGACCTCTCATTTGCCCTGCAGATCTTGTCTTTGCTGCATCTGATCGAGGCGGAGAAAGAAGGCGGACTGGCGGCAGGAGTTTATAACGTTCCGCAGAAAATTGATTACTTGGTAGCCCAGTTGGCTTTGGAAGCCTATGGGGTAAGGATCGATACTTTAACCGACGAGCAGAAAAGGTACCTTAACAGCTGGTGAAGTAAGGTAGGAAGAAAGGAGATGGCGTGATGCCAGCGGAGGTTATTCACTGTCAATGGTTGTTGACCATGGCGGAAGGGGCCGAGCCGATCCAGGATGCCTATGTGAAGATTGTTGATGATAAAATTGCCGAAGTTGGTCCGTGGCGCGACGGAGTGGCCGATGATGCCGATGTGGTCACGGACGCCCGAACGAAACTGGTCATGCCCGGACTGGTCAATACCCACACCCACGCGGCGATGGTGCTTTTCCGGAGTCTCGGGGACGACTACCCCCTATACACCTGGCTACAGGAGAAAATTTGGCCGTTGGAAGCAAATTTAACCGCCGAAGATGTTTATTACGGAACCAGACTGGCCATCAATGAGATGCTTTGCTCGGGGACGACCACCTTTGCCGACCAGTATTTTTTCATGGATGAAGTGGCAGAAGCGGTGGCCGTATCGGGGATCCGGGCCGTGTTATCCCGCGGGATTCTTGGCTCCGACGATGAGGTCGAAACCAAACTGGAAGAGGCGGTTGAACAAGCGAAGAAGTGGAAAGGGAAGGCCGACGGGCGCATTACGGCCATGTTGGGACCCCATGCCCCCTATACTTTATCACCGGCGGCCCTCCGGCAGATTGTCACCGCCGCCAAGCATTACCAGATGTCCCTCCATATTCATGTGGCGGAGACCCGCGACGAGCTGGAGGAGATTGGGAAGAACTACGGGAAGCGCCCCATCGCCTACCTGGCGGACCAAGGGCTTTTTTCCCGTCCGGTCTTAATGGCCCATGGGGTGTGGCTGGATGAAGGGGAGATCTCTTATCTGGCCAAACAAAAAGTGGCGGTGGCCCACAACCCCTCCAGCAACTTGAAACTGGCCAGTGGCATCGCACCGGTGGCCCAATTGCAGGAGGCCGGTGTGCTGGTCAGTCTCGGCACCGACGGTGCGGCCAGTAATAACCGGCTTGATATGTTCACCGAGATGCGGACCGCTTCGCTCTTGCATAAGGTCGTCAACAACGACCCCACGGTTTTACCAGCGGAGACGGCTTTAAAGATGGCGACGATTAACGGGGCCCGCGCCTTGGGTTTGGGCGACCAGATTGGCAGCTTGGAGCCGGGCAAGAAGGCGGATCTGATCATGATTGATCTGGAGCGGAGCCATTTAACACCTTGCTTCAATCCGGTTTCGCTCATGGTCTATACGGCACGGGGGAGTGATGTTGCGGCCGTGATGGTTAACGGCAAATGGCTGGTGAAAGAGGGACGCGTGCTTGCCGGGGATGAGGAGGAGATCCGCCGGGCGGCGGCCGCGCGCGCCAAGAGATTAGCCCAGCTACAAACGGGAAATTAAGGCAAGACGGGCGAAAAACAGAGGAAAACGGGGTAAAAACGACATAAGAGGAAGAATCACGCTATAAATCCTTATTTCGGGTAGAAAACTAAATTGCGGGATCGATGCTAATCTGTTATTATTTAAGTACAAACTCTTTGTATACCCGCTAGTGGGGGCAGAGAGTTTGCAGAGCGTCATTCCGACGCCAGGCGCCAGCGGAGGGGTGAAGCTCGCCCTGCCTCTGACCACGCCGGCAGTCGGGGTAGGTGAATCTTTTCCGGTAACTTTAAGTAACTCTAAAGTCTAAAGGTTGTAATTGGTTAGCCACCACAAGGTGGCGCTTTTTTTTTTAGATTCGGTTCTTGTTTTTTCCGCCATAATGGTGGCAAAAATGTAAAAGCAATTGGTGCGCACAGCGGTGATTATACTTTGCATCGGGGAGGCGGAAGCGGGATGGCGACGGATCGGGTGGTAGTGATCGGGGGTGGACCGGCGGGAATGATGGCGGCGGGGACGGCCGGCCGCCGGGGCCGCACCGTGGTTTTAGTGGAGAAAAATAAGCGGCTGGGGCGCAAACTCCTCATCACCGGCAAGGGCCGGTGTAACCTGACCAACATCACCGACCGGGAAGGGTTGATCGCCAACATTCCGGTGAACGGAAAGTTTTTATACAGTGCTTTTCACCGGTTTAGCAACCGGGATCTGCTCGCCTTTTTCCAGGAATGGGGGCTGCCCACCAAGGTGGAACGGGGCGGCCGGGTTTTTCCGGCGTCCGACCGGGCCGGCGATGTGGTGGCGGCGTTGGAGCGGTTTTTAGCCCATTCCGGTGTCCGGATCAAGACCGGCGGGGTGGCGGTGGCGGTCGTGGCGGAAACAGGACGGGTCTGTGGTGTGAAGCTTGACAGCGGAGAGTTTTTGGCCGCCGGAAGTGTCGTGATTGCCACCGGTGGCTGTTCCTACCCCCAAACCGGTTCGACCGGGGACGGTTACCGGTTGGCCGCGGCTTTGGGTCATACCATTACCCCGTTGAAACCGGCTCTGGTGCCGCTGGAAGCCGCCACGCCCTGGGTCCGGGAGGTCGCGGGCCTTGCCCTGAAAAACGTAGCGATCAAGGTTTTAACCAAAGCCGGAAAGGCCGTCTACACCGACTTTGGCGAGATGCTATTTACCCATTTCGGAGTCTCCGGGCCGATTGTGCTTTCGGCCAGTACCCATTTGGAAGCCAACACCGCTTACCGTCTGGTCATCGATTTGAAACCGGCGCTCACGCCCGAACAGTTGGATTTACGGCTCCAACGGGATTTTGCCAAGTACGCCCGGAAAATTTTCCGCAATGCCCTTGGCGATCTTCTGCCGCGGGCATTGATTCCGGTTATTGTTTCGCTGGCGGCGATCCCGCCCGAGAAACCGGTCAACCAGATCACCAGAGCCGAACGGGAGCGGTTGGGCGCGATCCTTAAGGGTTTAGAAGTGGAGATTACCGGTTTACGGCCGCTTACAGAGGCGATCGTGACCGCCGGCGGGGTCGCGGTTAGAGAGATCAATCCGGCGACCATGGAGTCGAAGCTGGTCAAAGGCCTTTATTTTGCGGGGGAAGTGATTGATGTCAATGCCTATACCGGCGGGTTTAACCTCCAGATTGCCTTTTCCACCGGCTACCTGGCGGGCAGTAGTTGTTAAAGCGGCTTGTTTCGAAATGGACGAAAAAGGACGGTTCGATTATTTATTTGGCGTAAAAGCGGCCAAGGGGGGAAAAAAAAAGAATAGCGGAGCGAAAAAAAGGTCGACAAAACAATATATGGGGGTTATAATATTTAAAGCCACTAAATATAGGGGTGAGTGAGTACCGACTGGAGCGCGCGACCGAGGGGGGTAAAAAGTGCGATGTCCTTTTTGCCACCACCTGGAAAGCAGGGTGGTTGACTCCCGTTCTTCCGAAGAAGGAGTGGCGATTCGGCGGCGCCGGGAGTGTCTGGCCTGTGAACGCCGGTTTACCACCTATGAACGGATTGAAGAAGAACCCTTGATTATCATTAAAAAAGACGGAAGACGGGAGCCCTTTAACCGGGAGAAGATCATTAACGGGCTGCGTAAAGCCTGTGAAAAACGGCCGTTGTCCTTCGAAATCTTTGAAAAAATTGCCGACGAAGTGGAACAGGCGATCCGGAAGCGGAATGAGACCGAAACGCCGAGCAGCTTGATTGGTGAACTGATCATGGAGCGGTTGAAAGAGATTGATGAAGTGGCTTATGTCCGTTTTGCTTCGGTGTACCGGCAATTTAAAGACCTTGATATCTTCATGCGCGAGCTCCAGCAGCTCCTCGGAGCGAAGAAAAAACAGGAATAGCGGGGGATTTTGTGATGGCGAAAGTCCAGGAAGAATTGGAAAAAGAATTGGGGAAAGTCCGGTTGGTCCCATTTCGTAACCCAGCCGCCTCTCCGGAACGGATCTTTCGTTCGATTCAGAAACGGGACGGGCGGATTGTGCCCTTTCAGATCAGCAAGATCTCCGAGGCAATCTTTAAAGCGGCCCGGGCGGTGGGCGGCGAAGATAAACAACTGGCGGAAGAACTGGCGCAAGTCGTGGTGAAGTATCTGGCCAAGATCAAAACCACCGGAATTCCGACGGTGGAAGAGGTCCAGGATGCGGTCGAGAAGGTTTTGATCGAAACCGGACATGCCAAGACAGCCAAGGCCTACATTCTTTACCGGGACCGCCGCACGCGTTTGCGGGAGACCAAGTCCGAACTGATGGACGTGGTGGAAGAGATCCTGGTTGAAACCAGCCGGGAAAACGCCAACGTCAGCAACTCGCCGTCCGCGAAGATGCTGCAGATTGCTTCGGCGGCCAGTAAAAAATATTACCTTTACCGTTTAATTCCGGAGGAGTTTTCCCAAGCCCATATCGAGGGCGATATCCACATTCATGACCTGGATTTTTACGGCAAGACCTTGACCTGTATTCAGATTCCCTTAGGCCGGCTGCTGACGGAGGGTTTTAATACCGGTCACGGTTACATCCGGCCACCGAAGCGGATCGCTTCGGCGGCCGCGCTGGCGGCGATCATTCTGCAAAGTTCGCAGAATGACATGCACGGCGGTCAATCCTTCGCCTTTTTCGACCGGGATATGGCCCCCTTTGTCAAAGGGAGCTCCGAAGACGATGTCTACCAGGCGATGGAAGCACTGATCTATAATTTAAACTCCATGCACAGCCGGGCCGGGGCGCAGGTCCCGTTTAGCAGTATAAACCTGGGGACCGATACTTCACCGGAGGGCCGGTTGGTCACCCGTTCCCTGCTTCTAGCCCACGAAAGAGGGTTGGGACGGGGCGAAACCCCGATCTTCCCCAATATTCTGTTCCGGTTGAAGAAGGGGATCAATTTTGATCCGGGCGATCCCAACTATGACCTCTTCCAACTGGCGATGCGGGTGGCGGCGCAACGGTTGAATCCCACCTTCAGCTTTATGGATTCGTCCTTCAATGCGCCGTACGGGACGGAAGTAGCCTATATGGGCTGCCGGACCCGGGTGATTGCCAACCGCCACGGGGCGGAAGTCTCCACCGGGCGGGGGAACCTTTCTTTTACCACGATCAATCTTCCCCGGATTGCCATTAAAGCCCAGGGGAATTTGGAGTACTTCTACAATGAGTTGGACCGGATTCTTGTGCTGGCCTGCCGGCAACTTTACCACCGCTACCGGGTCCAGAGCAAGCTGAAGGTCAAAGACATGCCGTTTTTAATGGGGCAACACCTTTATCTTGATTCCGAAAAGCTGAAACCGGAAGATCCGATTGCCCCGGTGATTAAGCATGGGACTCTTTCCGTTGGCTTTATCGGGCTGGCCGAAACGTTGACGGCGCTGATCGGTGTGCACCACGGAGAAGATCTCGGTGCGCAACAGTTGGGACTGGAGATTGTCAGCCATATGCGCCAGCGGATCGATGAGATGGCGGATGAGTATGATCTGAACTATACGTTACTGGCCACCCCGGCGGAAGGACTTTCCGGGCGGTTTGTTGCCATCGACCGGAAATTATTCGGTGTGATCCCTGGCGTTACGGACAAAGAGTTCTACACGAATAGCTTCCATATCCCAGTCGACCAGGAGATCAGTTGTTTTGACAAGATTAACCTGGAGGGTCCCTATCACCGCTTCACCAATGCCGGCCATATCAGCTATGTGGAGTTTGACGCCCCCCCCATCGATAACCTGGAGGCTTTTGAGAAGATCCTCCGGCACATGGCGGCGGCCGATATCGGTTACGCTGGGATTAACTTCCCCATCGACGAGTGTTTGTCCTGTGGTAACCGGGGTATCTTTGAAGCGGAATGCCCCTCTTGCCAGTCGCCGGAGATCCGGAGAGTACGCCGGATTACGGGGTATTTGTCCACCGTCAACCGGTTCAATGACGCGAAAAAGGCCGAGCTGACCAAACGCCGTCCTCATTTTAAGGTGTAAAAGAAAAGCTTTTTCCTTTCCGGTGGCCGGACTTGCAGGGATATTAGATTTGTGCTATAATCATTTATTGTTAGGATAAAAAAAGCCAGCGTAGCTCAATTGGCAGAGCAGCTGACTTGTAATCAGCAGGTTATCGGTTCAAGTCCGATCGCTGGCTCCATGTCAAGAAGGAAAGGTTTCCGGAGACGGAAACCTTCTTTTTTACTGGTGATGTATTTTTAGGGCACAATCATGGATATGTTTCTCTGTTGAAAAGACACCAGCAGAGAGAGAAAAGACGGAAAAGCTTGATCAGGCAGAGAAAAAAAGAAGTTGTTCCCCCCTGGGAACAACTTCTTTTTCTATTGCAGGCTTGGCTTTAAATCAAAAATTCTCTGCTCCCCACTCTTCTGTTTAATCCTCCAGCGCTTGCTCAGCTTGGATCTCTGCCTGTTGCTCGGCTTGTTTTTTGCTCTGCCAGGCGTGGAGCGCCAAAGCGACGGCGATCACTCCGTAAGCCAGGAAGCTCCGGAAGTATTCACCGACTTGGGGCACACCCAGGATACGTTGGCCGGCAAGGGGTGAAACCACAAACAAGGTGTGGAAGAGCAGGACGCCGATGATCGCGTTCCAGATGGTGGCTCTGGAGATAGAAGCGCCACCAATCAGCAGCGCCGCAATGGAGAACATCCCGACCTGCTCGTGGCTGTTATAGGTGTTGAAGGTGCCGAGGTTTTGCAGGTAGATCAATTGTCCCCAAGCGCCCAGGACGGTGGAGATGATGATGGCAATCAGCCGGGTACGGTCCACATTAATCCCGGAGACCTCGGCAATATGCCGGTCCTGGCCGACGGCGCGCATCTGTTGGCCTAATTTCGTCTTGGTGAAGAATGAGGTGAACAGGCACAGAAGGCCAATGACCAGGAAAGTGGCCCAGGGAATTTGGAAAGGTCCCAGTCGCAGGGAGCTGAACAAAGCCCGGTCTAAAGCCCAGACATGGGGGATCTTGGTAAATTATAGGCGGAGAAAAGCCTCTTTGGTCCGAACGATTGGTAAAGGGGGAAGGCAAGATGCGGGTGATTACAAGAATTACGGAAAAGGCTGGAGCAACGGACGGACGGAAAATTTAAGGCGCGCTTAGGGCGCGCCGTCTGCACTGTCCTTGTGCAGGACAATCAACAAGGCCTTCGTAATGGCGGTCGTTAAAATACAGGCCAACACTGCTTCGGGAACACCGTGGCCCACAATAATGGCGGAGATAATACCGTAGACCGCCTTTTGGGCTACGCCGCGGATGGCAGCGTATTCGTCGCGAAAGAGAAAATAGATTAGGTGCATGACCAAGAGGGTGTTGGTGGCCGAGCCCACAATCCCGGCTAGGGCCAACGGAATAAAGTTCAGCCTTTCTTCCTTCACCCACTTTTTGGCGAGCCGGTAGATGTACCAAGGCACAACTCCCACTAAAATTCGGGGGACAAAGCAAATCACCAGCGCCCAGGGGCTACCGGTTGACCGCCCCGGAACCGGGATAAAAGGAGAAAAGACGAAGGAAGAGATTGCCGGGTTCAGGGTGTTGTTGATTAAACTGGTCACCCCGAAGACAAAACCCAGGACCGCCCCCAGCTTCGGTCCTAACAAAAGTGAACCAATGATCACCGGGATATGAACGATGGTCGCTTTGATAAAGGCCAGATTAATAAAGCCGATGGGGGTAACGGCCAGCAGAATGATGATTGCGCTAAACATCGCGAGCAGTACAAGCCGCTTGATGCTTTCCGAAGCCTTTTGTGTGGTCGCCATCTATGACCCCTCCCCGTAACGATTTAAGACCGTAAACAAACCTTTGACGAGCAGGTTTGGTTCAAGGATGGACCTGGTTTCCAGGTGCGGAGTGATGACCGGGGCAGATCCGCCGGTAATCACGGTGGCCCCTTCTCTGCCCAATTGGGACCAAATCTTGGCGATCGCCTTATCCAGGAACAGGGCTGTCCCGTGTACGGCCCCCGCCAGCAGACATTCTCTGGTGTTTTGGCCGATTAGGGGCACCGCCGGTTCGGGTTGGACCGGAGGCAGTAAAGCGGTGTTGTTAGCGAGGGCCGCCAGTCCCATCTGCACACCGGGGAAAATCAGACCGCCCCGAAAACGCCTATTTTCATCAACCAGATTAATGGTGGTCGCCGTTCCCAAATCAACGACGACAAAGGGCGGTGCGGTCAGTTGGTTGGCGGCTTCACAGCACAGTGCCCGGTCAATACCCAACAGTCCTTCGTAGCAACTGTAATCCAACGAAAAGCCCTGCTTCAAAGAGGCGAAGACTGGCTCCGAACGACAGAAGGAACGTACCACATGGTATACGGTATTGTTCAGCTCCGGTTTCACTGAAGCGATGATACTCTTTTGGACAGGTTTTTTTAACCGGGCCAGGATTTGGACGAGTTCACCCGCAACATCCTTGGTTTTGCTGCTGATCTGCCACACTTCGCCGATCTGCTGCTCTAGGGCAGTTGCCACCCGGATGGTACTGTTGCCGATGTCGATTGCCAAGTTCACTTTAGTTCGGCCCCTTAATTCGGTTGGTCACATGCGCGACGATAGCTTGGGCAATCTCTGGTTTCGTGGCCGGCCGGGCTAAAATGCCCTCTGGGCCGATCAGGATTCCTTGATGTTTATCCCCCTTGATCCGGGCCAGATCATTGGCTAAGACCAGATCACTGCCGCACGCTGCCATTTGTTCTCGCGCCGCCTGGAGTAATTCCTCTTCCTCCACATTGGATAAGAGTTTAAAGCCGACCAGGATGGTCTTGGGCTGTATTTGCTTCACACATGAAATAACCTTGGGTGCCCGGTCCATGAAGACCGCGATCGCCGGGTAATCGGAGCTAATTTTGCCGGCCGTCTGGAGCAGGGCGTTGTTGATGGCTTGTTTAATCTTTGAAGCACGTTCCCTGTCATTTTCGCTGGTGTGTAAATGAGGGGCGATTTTGCACAGCGCGTCAATCAGGTCCTCTTCGGTAGCCAGGCCCCGTACGGTATAATCACTGACGGCCATGCTGTGTACGACACAGTCAAAGGAAGTTTCGGACAAAAGCCCGGTCAGTGCTTCTTGTAAAGAGATTACCCCTTGAATCTCAACCACCTTGGCCATCGGCAAAGTCGGGCGGAGCGAACCCTCCCCGCAGACTAGGGTCACTTCGGCTCCGTGCCGGGCAAATTCGTCCGCGATTAAGCTGCCGAGCCGGCCGGTGGCCATGTGTGTCACTTTGCGGACATCATCAATGGGTTCGTAAGTATCACCCGCGGTTACCAGTACTTTCATGGTCGCTCCCCACTCCTCTCCTTTTTTCAGAATTGCTTATGGTCACCTGAACGAATTTTTATACCGTAGCTTGTAAGTGCGGGTCCGGCCGGGTTTTGGCGTTGCGTCCAGTATATATCAATAACACGCCAAAGCCAAAGCAACACCAATAAGCTGTGTTAGCGGTTGTCTTTGCTAAAATCAGGCAAAGAACTCTGTAAACTTAAGTGATAATTATACGGCAATATTAAATAATAATCAACCCTTTTTTTGTTAATCCCGGATTAATTCGGCGGTGATCTGTTGTTCCAGTTCCAACAGGGGGAGGGCGTCCGGTGTACGGGCGGTGCGGGGCAGGGTGATCTGATGGTGGCTTCTGACGACGGCGGGTTTTGGGGAGAGCACATATACCTCGTCGGCCAGGAGCAGTGCTTCCTTGGGATCGTGGGTGACCAGGAGGACAGTACGGGGCTCGGCGGTCCAGAGTTGCAGGAAGCGGGTCATGAGGGACCATTTCAACCGTATATCCAGGGACTTGAAGGGTTCGTCCATCAGGAGGAGACGGGAGGGATAGGCCAGAGCACGGGCCATGGCCACCCGCTGGCGCTGACCGCCGCTGAGTTGGCGGGGATAGGTATCCCGGTAGGCGGCAAGCGCCATCTGTTCCAAATAGTAATCGATCCGCTTGGCCAATTCGGCCCGGGGAATGTGGTCCCTTAAAACAAAGGCCAAGTTTTCACCGACGGTTAACCAGTCAAGCAGGCGCGGTTCTTGGAAAAGATAGCTGACAGGTTTGTTTTCCACACCGGTAACCTGTCCTTGGTCGGGCTGTTTGAGGCCGGCGATAATCGAAAGCAAGGTGGTTTTACCACAGCCGGAAGGACCGAGCAGGGCGACGATGTGGTTGGTTTTTACGGCAAACGACAAGCCGGCCAGCACCTGGACCGGCCCATAGGACTTCCTAATTCCGGACAATGTAAATTCGATCTGGTGCATTTAATTTTACTCCCAATACAATAGTCGTTTCCGGATCAGGGTAGTGAGGATCCGGTCAAAAAAGAGACTGATCGCAATCACTACGATGGTCCAGGCGAAAACCTCAGGGGTTTGTAAATAAGTGCGGGCCGTATCCATCCGTGCACCAATCCCCCAGCGGGGGTAAGCCAGAACTTCGGCGCCGATCATCACCTTCCAGGTCAAACCAAGCCCGGCGGCCGCCGCGGTGGCCAGATAAGGCAGGATGGCGGGTAGATACATTCGGAAGAGAATGGTCGGAAACCCCACCCGGAAAAGGCGGGCCATCTCTTTTAGCCGCGGATCAATCTGGGCCAGGCCTTCGGTGATGTTTTGGGTGATCAACGGAAAGACCACCAGAAAAGTGACGAAGAGGGTGACGGCGTCCGCTTTAAACCAAATCAGGGCAAGGAGAATCAGCGCCATCGTCGGGGTGCTCCGGATGACCGTCAGCCAAAGGTGAAAAAAGGTTTTAAAGCGCGGGTGCAACCCGGCGAGCAACCCAAAGCACAGACCCGCCAGAAAGGAAAGGCCGAAACCGGTTAGCCCGCGGCCGAGGGTGGCACCCAAGTGCCTCCAGAAGCCGCCGGAGGTGAGCAGGCGGAAAAGTTGGGTAAAGGCCACCACCGGGCTGGGAAGGATGATCTCCTTCCCAACCAGGGTGGCGGCCAAAGTCCAGACCAGAAACAGGGTCAGGACAGAAACAACGGTAAGCAGCCTATTTTTGTAAATAGAAGCCTTCATCCGGTAGTTTGCCCCCAATCGCTTGTGGCTGGAAAGAATAGAGTTTGGCCAGGAAATGCTCAATTTCGGGCTGGACCTGGGCGGTCTCGTTAAACCGGAGATGACAACGGGGAATGGCGGCTGTGGCCGCGGCCGCCGAAATGGAGAGGTATTTCTCGGCCAAAACACCGGCGGCGTCGGGGTTGTCCACCACCCAAGCGCTGGCGTCGGCTGCCGCTTTCAGAAAAGCACGGACGACGGCCGGCTGCTCTTTGGCGAGTGCGGTCTTGACCACCAGTGCACTTTGGGGGTAGGAGACCTCCCGTTTTTCCAAACGTGCCCACTCTTCTTGGTAATCCAACAGCACCGACAGGGCTGGATTGCGGGAAAGGGCTTCCGTGACCCACGGCTCGGGCAAGGTGGCCAGTTGAACTTTGTCGGCAATGACCAGTTGTGCCAGCTCGGCCGGGCTGGCGTAGTACCGGATTTGGACGTCCGTTTCCGGATCCAGGCCGTTGGCCTCTAAAAAGTACCGGAAGAGCAGGTCGGGGGTGCTCCCTTTTCCAGTGACACCAATTTCTTTTCCTTTCAGATCGGCCCAGGTGGCGATCGTTGTATCGCGGCCGACGACGTACATCACGCCCCAATTGGTGATTGCCGCCAGTTGGACTGGGATACCGCGGTTATAAAGGATCGAAGCCAGGTTGGTGGGGACGGCAGCGATGTCGGCCTCTCCGGAGATGATCTTCGCGCTCATCTGGTCCGGGCTTTTGATCACCGTATAGTTAAAAGTTACGTCCGGGGCGATTGGCGGTTGTTCTTCCAACAGCTTGACCAAGGAGAGCCCGGTCGTTCCGGACAGGACCATTACATTAACCGACGTCTCCCCTGGCCGGTTGGCGGTCAACAGCGGGGAACCGACGATGAGCAAGAGGATTAAACAGCCGGTGAGCAAAGTTTTTTTCCACATTGAATCATCCCTCCAGTTTTTGTTTGCTGCCCAAGGCGTTGATCCTGATCCTTGGTCATCCGGAAGAAAAAAGCCCGTCCGGGGACAGGCTTGTGATCGATGATCGAGGATCCGCAACCCTTCGCTTCAGGACAAGCCTTGGCCTCAGGTCAGAATGGTGGTTGGTTCTGTGGGGTAAGGCGCACCTTTGCCCGTAGAACTACGCATTTCTATTTTATCCCGCTTCGGACGGAAAGGCAAGCAAAAGTGGTTAAGAGTTGGCGAACAATGCAACATATGTCAACCTTTACTGTGAAAACGGTTGACAAGGAAAGAGCGTTTGGTTAGACTAAAAGCGATTGCCGTGCCGTTCAATTCCTGTTACGAACACGGCCGGAAATGATTATGGCCTCCCCTTCTTCCGGTGCTTTCCTTCGTGTAGCGGGTGATGAACGACGAATGACGAGAAACAAGGAGCGATGGCATGTTGCAGTTGGGGACTTTACTTGACCTCCTCGACCAGGACGCTTTTGTTTCGGGAGAAGATCTGGCGGCCCGGTTGGGCGTCAGCCGGACTATGGTTTGGAAACAGATTAAGACCTTACGGGAACTGGGGTACAAAATTACGGCCCATCCCCGCCGGGGTTACCATTTGGTGGCCCGGCCCGATAAACTCTACCCCTGGGAAGTGGTGAACGGCCTTTCGACCCAGCTGATCGGGAGAACCATTGAGTACTACGATGAGCTTCCCTCCACTAACCAGCGGGCAAAAGAACTGCTTCCCGCCGTGGACGAGGGGGCGGTGATCCTGGCGGAGATGCAAACGGCCGGGCGTGGACGGCTGGGGCGCAGTTGGTTTTCGCCACCCGGCACCGGTATTTGGCTCAGCATCATCCTGCGCCCGCCTTTTTCCCCTATCGAGCTGCCAAAACTGAACTTACTGGCGGTGGTTGCCCTTTCGCGGGCCGTTAAAGCCGTGTTGGACATCCGCCCGCTGGTGAAATGGCCCAATGACCTTTATTACCAAGACCGTAAACTCGCCGGGATCCTGACGGAGGTCACCGGGGAGTTGGGCCGGTTGGAACATGTTATTATGGGGGTGGGGATCAACGTCAACCAGCGCAGTAACGACTTTCCCCTCGAACTAAGGACCAAGGCGGGCTCCTTGCGGATGGCGACGGGCTGTTTTGTCGACCGCAAAGACCTGCTCCGTAAATATCTGCAGTGTTTTGAGGAGGAGTATTTTTATGCTTTAGAACAAGGCTTCGGCCGGTGCCTGGATTACTGCCGGCAGTACACGGCAACCCTGGGGCGGCCGGTGGAGGTGGACGACGGACGGAAAGTATACCGGGGTGAAGCCGTGGCGATCGCCGACGACGGGGCGCTCATCATTGCGCACGACGGTCAACGGATACCGGTCATGGCCGGTGATGTGCAGCCGCTCTTGGACCGGTAAAGGCCGAGGATTGGCGAGGAGGGATTATTTTGTTCTGGTTGCAAAAACGCAAGCGAACGGAGAAAATAGTCTTGGTGGCGCTTTTTTCCGCTTTAACTTGGATCGGTGCTTACTTGCGGGTGGAGATTATTCCGCCTGTCCCCTTCACCCTGCAGAATTTTATGGTGATCATGGCCGGGATTTTGCTCGGTCCCCGTTACGCACCGCTGAGCCAGTTGGTCTACCTTTTCCTTGGTTTGGTTGGTGTTCCCGTCTTCAGCCAGGGGGGCGGCATTAGTTACATCTTGCGCCCAGGTTTCGGCTTTATCCTTGGTTTTGTCGGGGCGGCGGCCGTCGTGGGCGCGCTCAGCACGTTGGTCCGGAAACCCTCCTTTTTAAAATGTTTTGCCCTGACTTGCACGGGGATGCTTGTTATTTACCTGATCGCCCTGCCCTACCTGTATCTTCTGAATCTTCTGGTCTTAAACGCGCCGGTGGCCTTCGGCCAACTGGCCCTGGGTTTGACCCCTTTCCTCCTGGGTGACCTCATCAAGGCCCTCCTGCTGGCCGTACTGATTCCCCCCCTGTGGTACCGTCTGCCGCAAATTTAGATAAATTTAAAAACGATATTTTCAACGGCGGGAAGCACCGGGCGAATAAGCTGGGCGTTTTGCGCAAAAAAACCAGTCTGGAGCGGAAATGAAAAAAACCTCCGTTGGTGGAGGCGGCCAATGACCAAAATTACCGGTGGCGTTGTTTGATGATAATCATGGTTTTTCCTTTCATTTTCAGGAGCGGGTTTAAGACGGCGGCGAGCAAACGACACATAATGGACCCCCCTTTTGGGAAAAATCTTTGCTGACTCTTTACAAGCGATTCCCTTCATTATATGATAAACATGAAAGTCTGGTCCTTAATCCGTGTGCGGAATATAAAAATTGGGGGTTTGAAAGATGGTGCCGTCCGATTTAAAGTATACGTCAGAACACGAGTGGGTCCGGGTGGAAGGCGACCGGGCGACGGTTGGAATCACGGATTATGCCCAAAAAGAACTGGGTGACGTGGTTTATGTGGATCTGCCGGCTGTTGGCGAAAAGATAAAGGCCAAAGCAGAGATGGGTAGTGTTGAATCGGTCAAAGCGGTTTCCGATATTTATGCCCCGTTGACGGGAGAGATTATGGCCGTCAACGAAGAATTACAGTTTAACCCGGAATTGGTCAACCAGGATCCTTACGGTAAAGGCTGGATTGCCGAGATTGAGATCGCCAACCCTGAAGAGCTGCAAAAGCTCCTGACTGCTGAGGAATACCGGAAGTTGATTGGTGAGTAAACGAGGAATGACCGGACGTTTTCTCCCGTGGACGGCCGGGACGGCCGCTTGGAACATGGCGGTTGATGAGGCGCTGCTGACCACCTATTTACGGGGGACCGCGCCGGTGACCCTCCGTTTTTACGGCTGGGATCCGCCCGCCCTTTCCCTGGGCTATCTCCAAAGACCTTTATCCGCAGCCCGGCAAGCCCGCTGCCGGCAAGCCGGTGTGGAATGGGTGCGGCGGCCAACGGGTGGACGCGCGGTCTTCCACCAGTACGAGCTGACATACGCTTTGGTTGCCGGAGAACAAGACGGGTTCACCGGTTCAGTTTTGGCGGATTACCACAGGATCGCCCTAGGTTTACAGCGTGGTTTTGCCCTCCTTGGGCTACCGGTCGAAATGGCCGCGGGCCAGCGGCGGGGAAAGGCCATGCTGCCCGAAGCATGTTTCGCCGCTCCGTCCTGGTACGAGTTGACCTACCAAGGGAAAAAACTGGTGGGTAGTGCGCAGCTCCGGCGGGGAAAGGCCCTTCTGCAGCACGGGTCGATCCTGCTGGCCTATGACCCCTGGTTTTGGTGGGAGGTTTGGGCGGAGGAACCGGGAACGGCGGCGGTGGACAAGGCGGCCTTGTCCGGAAAGGTCATTGGGCTTGAGGAAGCCTTAGGGATGGTACCGGACCGCATGGCGGTGATTGCCGCTTTGCGCCAAGGGTTAAGTGAAGTTTTGGGGATCAGCTGGGAGGAGGGTTTTTTAACCGCGGAAGAACGGCGGTTGGCCACGCAGCTCCAGCGGGAGAAGTATGCCAACCCCGCCTGGAATAACCGGCGGGGCCGAAGTGCGCGACCGGTAATGGAAGCAACCCCGTCATGTAAGGAGGAAGCAAGGGGATGAAGGAGCCACTGAAACTTGCCCTTGGTGACCAGGTCCAACTCCGAAAACCGCATCCCTGCGGTGGTACGGAGTGGGAGGTCCTACGTGTGGGGATGGATATCCGGCTTAAATGCTTGACTTGTGGACGGTTGGTTTTGATTCCCCGTGTCAAACTGGAAAAAGGGATTAAAAAGATTATTCGTTCCGGGTATACTATGGGTTGAACGCCCGGGAACCGGCCTGTAAACGTGCCGACTTGTTTATTTTAGCATTAAATGTTATAATTTTAACCGTGTGCTTCCCTGCCTCGTTGGCAACGAGGCCGCAAGTCCAGAGGGAGGAGGTGTCGGGAGAATGACTTATGAAAGCGTCATCATCCTTTCTCCTCAGTTAGATGAGGAGGCTTTGGAGAATGCCATCAACCGGATTCAAGACGTGATTAAAAATGGTGAAGGTGAAGTCACCAAGGTTGACCGGTGGGGTAAACGGCGCTTGGCCTACGAAATCAATAACCATACCGAAGGTTATTATTTGGTGGTCGAGATGAAAGCCCCGAGTGCAACCGCGCAAGAATTGGACCGGGTGCTTCGGATCTCCGATGATGTAATCCGTCATTTGATTGTCCGTCTGAACACCTGAACACCTGGCCCGAACGGTAAAGGTGGTGTGTTTTTATGAATCATGTCATTTTGATTGGCAGATTGACTAGGGACCCGGAATTGCGGTATACGCCCAATGGGGTTGCGGTTGCCAATTTCACGTTGGCGGTGGACCGCCCGTACACCAATCAGGAGGGCGAGCGGGAAACCGATTTTATCCCCATTGTCGTTTGGCAGAAATTGGCCGAAACCTGCGCCAATCATCTGCATAAAGGGCGTTTGGTGGCGGTGGACGGGCGTTTGCAGATCCGGAGTTACGAAACACAGGATGGACAAAGACGTCGGGTGGCGGAAGTGGTTGCCGCTAATGTGCAATTTTTGGACCGGGCCGGCGAGGCGCGGAGAACCGCCCCGGCCGGCGATGACGGTGGCGGCGCTTCCGATGACTTAATCGGAGATGATCTTGGCGAGATTAACCTGGATGACCTTCCCTTTTAAATAAGGGTTGATGGAGGTGAATTTATTGGTACGGGAAAGAGGCCGGAAGAAAAAACGGGTCTGTAATTTCTGTGTCGAAAAGATCGAACACGTTGACTATAAAGATGCGGCTCGACTACGGAAGTTCATTACGGAACGGGGTAAAATTCTTCCCCGTCGGATCTCCGGGAACTGTGCCCGCCACCAGCGGCAGTTAACCGTCGCGATTAAGCGGGCGCGACAACTTGCTTTGTTACCCTATACCAGTGATTAATGGGGTGAAGAAGACGGAGGCTGTTAACGCCTCCTTTCTTTTTCCTTTACTTTTTCCAAAAGGAGACCGGAAGGAAAATCTACTCTGGTGTGGAATAGAAGTTTTAGCAAGGAGGCTTGCCCATGAACCGCCCCCGCCAGGAAGTGGATATTGCCCGTAAGCTCCATACCATTGAATGGCTCAAAAGCGAGCTGTTGGAAGGGGTTTCTTTGTTTTTCAAAGCCTTGCTCGGTAATAACCGGCAAGTGCTCACCCGGTCTCTGGCGGCGATCATTCTAACCTGTTATTTTTTGGGACGGCGGCTGGGCATCGGTCTGCAACAGGTGGACCAGGCGATCGAAGAACAACTCCGTCACCATTTGGCGGGTGAACATCAACTCGAGGACTGGTACGGAGATTTATCCGCTTGTTTGGACTACGTTACAAAGAAAAAAACGGCGTTCAAGTGAAACCAGGCGAGCGCAGATTCGGATGTTGTTTTTGAGGAGGTGGTGTTCACGATGAAAGTGATTCTCTTAAGTGATGTCAAGGCGCTAGGGAAAAAAGGCGAGTTAAAAGAGGTGAGCGCGGGTTACGCTCGTAATTTTTTATTTCCCAAAAAACTGGCGGTCGAAGCAACGCCGGGGAATATAAAGAAACTGGAGGAGGAACGGGCACGCCAGAAGGAACAAGCGGCGAGAGATGAGGCGGCCGCCCGTCAGCTTGCTGCCCAACTGGACGGTTTGACCCTGACCTTTAAGACCAAAGCCGGTGAGGGCGGGAAATTGTTCGGTTCCATTACTGGCAAGGATATCGTCGACCGGCTTCAGGAAGAAACCAAGATTGAACTTGATAAAAAACAACTTAACCTGCCAGAGCCAATTAAAACCATGGGTGAACATGAAGTTGCCGTCAACCTCTACCGGGGAGTGAAGGCTACTCTAAAGATCCAGGTCACTGCGGCGGAAGGCTAGGAAAAGCATTTGCGTCAGTGCTACGCGCAAAAGCCATGGGATTAGGTCTAGGGAGGAATAGATAGTGAAAAGTGTGCTCAGAGGGGTTGGCGAGGAGAATTCAGTTTCGGGGATGGCTTGGCGGGACAGGTTCTCCCAGGAAGACCAGTTGCAACGGCAAGTAACGGCCCTTTATACGCTCTTGGCGAACCTTTACGGTTCGGACAAGCTGGTGATGAAGGCGGGAAAACTTGATGCGCTGAAACTGATGCGCTCAAAACACCTAACCGAACGTGTCCTTGCTTTACAACGGCTGGTTTACGAAGATCCCACTTTGGATCGGCTACCGAAAGAAAATGAGATCCCCTCGGTCTTGGATGATATTGAAGAAGAGATCGCCGATCTGATCGCCCGGAAAACGGTGGAAGACAAGATCGAAAAGAAGATCGCCGAGCGGATGCAGACCCGGCATGAAGAGTATGTAAAAGAGATCAAGCTGCAAGTATTGAAGGAGGTTTCCGGGCCGGATAACCCGTATACCTTAAAGAAATACGCCGAGCTTGAGAAGTTGGAGCAGATCTCCTTATCCCGTTCGGCCCTGGAGAAACTGCGGCCTTCTTCTTTAGACCAGGTGGTCGGGCAGGAAGCGGCGATCCGGGTGCTCCTTTCCAAGCTGGTCTCGCCCTACCCCCAGCATGTGATCGTTTACGGACCGCCGGGGGTGGGAAAAACTACCGTGGCCCGGCTGGTTTTGGAAGAAGCGAAGCGGATCGAATATACGCCGTTTGCGGCCGATGCGCCCTTTGTGGAAGTGGATGGAACCACCTTGCGTTGGGACCCCCGGGAAGTGACCAACCCGCTCTTGGGTTCGGTGCATGACCCGATTTACCAAGGGGCCCGCCGGGATCTGGCCGAGAGCGCCATTCCCGAACCCAAACCCGGGTTGGTGACCGAAGCCCACGGGGGAATCCTGTTTATTGATGAGATCGGCGATATGGACCCGGTCCTGATGAACAAATTATTGAAAGTTTTGGAAGACAAGCGGGTTAAGTTTGACTCGGCCTACTACGATCCGGACGATCCGGGGGTGCCGAAGTACATCAAAAAGCTCTTCGAAGAGGGGGCACCGGCCGATTTTATTCTGGTGGCCGCGACGACCCGGGATCCGGCGGAGATCAGTCCGGCACTGCGTTCCCGCTGTGCCGAAGTCTTCTTTGAACCGTTGACGAAACAAGCGATTGAACAGATTGTGGTGGGGGCCGCCCAGCGTCTCGGGGCGGAATTGGATCCGGAAGTGCCCCGGATCATTAGCGAATATTCGATTGAAGGCCGGAAAGCCGTGGGGATGCTGGCCGATGCATACGGGTTGGCCCTGTACGAACAGTATAAACAGTTCAAGCAAAACTCCGGTCTGACCGTGCGGATCCGGAAAGAAGACCTGTTGGAAGTGATCCGCACCGGCCGGATGACCCCCTTTACGAAAGCCCGCGGGAGCGCCCACGGTGAAATCGGGAAGATCTACGGCTTAGGGGTCAGCGGGTTTGTGGGTTCGATTATCGAGATCGAAGCGGTCAGTTTTCCGGCGGAAAAAGGCAAAGGAAAGATGCGGTTCAATGAGACGGCGGGTTCCATGGCGAAAGATTCGGTGTTCAATGCCGCTTCGGTGGTCCGCCTCTTAACCGGCCTCGACGTCAATGACTATGACCTCCACGTCAACATCGTCGGCGGTGGGCGGATCGACGGACCCTCGGCCGGGGTTGCGATCACGTTAGCGATCATCAGTTGCCTCCTTGAGCGGCCGATCCGCCAGGATATCGCGGTAACTGGCGAGGTTTCGATCCAAGGCAAGGTGAAAGAGGTCGGCGGCATCTTTGAGAAGATTTATGGGGCCAAACAAGCCGGGGTGAAGGAAGTCTTTATCCCCATGGAGAACAAAGAGGAGATTCCTTCCCTGCTCGACGGGATCCGGGTCCGGCCCGTGGCGACGGTACAGGAATTGATGGACCATGTCTTTGTGACCCATTAAAACCGGCCAGTGAAAGATCGATATTACGAGCCGCCGTTCTGTGCGGCTTTCTTTGTCATCTGGCGGGAAATAGTTAACCTTTGTTGAAGGAGGGGTAGCGATGAGTGATGGTATGTTGCTGGACCGGATCCCTCCCCAGAATCTGGATGCGGAGCGCTCAACGCTTGGCGCAATGTTTCTGGAGAAAGAGGCTATTTACCGGGCAATGGAGATTTTACGCCCGGAGGATTTTTATAAAGACGCCCACCGTCTGATCTACCAGACAGTCCTCGACCTGACCAACCGGGGCGAACCGGTGGATCTGGTGACGGTGACGGAGGAGTTACGCCAGAAAGACCTGATGGAAAAGGTCGGCGGGGTTACTTACCTGACGGAACTGGCCAGTTCCGTACCGACCGCCGCCCACGTCGAGTATTACGCCCGGATCGTGGAAGAAAAGTCGCTGTTACGCCAGTTGATTCACGCGGCGACGGAGATCGTAACCTTGGGGTACGATGCCCAGGATGAAGTGGGTAATATCCTCGACCGGGCGGAACACATGATCTTTTCCATCGCCAACCGGCGGAGCGGCCGGAGCGTGGTCAATCTAAAAAACATTTTGATCGAGACCTTTGAGCAGATTGAGAAGCTGTATGAAGCCCGGGGTTCGGTGACCGGTGTTCCGTCCGGCTTTAGTGATCTGGACCGGTTGACCGCCGGCTTTCAACCTTCCGATTTGATCATTCTGGCGGCCCGCCCCAGTATGGGAAAGACGACTTTTGCGCTGAACATTGCGGGACATGTAGCGGTTCATCTGAAGATTCCGGTGGTCATCTTTAGTCTGGAGATGTCTAAGGAACAGCTGGCCATGAAGATCCTCTGCTCCGAAGCGGGCGTTGATAACCAGCGGATCCGGACGGGAAACCTTCATGAAGAAGACTGGCCCCGTCTCTCCCATGCCCTGGGTCGGTTGAGCGAGTCAACCATGTTTATTGATGATTCCCCCAGTCTCTCGGTGTTGGATGTCCGGGCCAAGGCGCGCCGGATCAAATCCGAGTACGGATTGGGCTTGGTCATCATTGATTATCTCCAATTGATGCAGGGGCCCAAACGGGTCGAGAACCGGCAACAGGAGGTTACGGAGATCTCGCGGAGCTTGAAGGCGTTGGCACGGGAACTTTCCGTACCGGTAATTGCCCTTTCCCAGCTTTCGCGGGCGGTGGAGCAGAGACAGAACAAACGGCCGGCCTTGTCCGATTTGCGTGAATCCGGTTCGTTGGAGCAGGACGCCGATCTGGTTTGTTTCCTTTACCGGGAGGATTATTACGAACCGGAGACCGAGAAGAAAAATATCACCGAGTTTATTGTGGCCAAGCACCGGAACGGACCCTTGGGGACGGTCGAATTTCTCTTCCAGAAAGAATATAGCAAGTTTGTGGGTTTGGAACGCTTCCGGAAACCCGAGCAATAAAGGAGGCACCCGCTTGACTCCGCTTGAAATCATTATTATTGCCGACGGCGAAGCCAAGGCCTGTTGTACCGAGGCTTCGGATTTACAGACACAGATTCGCTATTTGGCGCAGGGCCTTCTCCTTGCCTACGGCGAGCAGTTGACAGTGGAATTCCTTGATTTACACCGGGATCAGGATCACCCCCTGGTCCGGGAGGCGCTGGCCGCCGGACGTAAGTTCCCGCTCCTGCTTTATAACGGGGAGGTTAAGTTTGAGGGGGGGATCCCCTTGTTGGCACTGAAGACCCTCTTGGACCGGGCGGGTTTGGTCCCCCGGACGGTGGGGGAAGCTGGAGATAAAATGTGAACCGGTGGGTAGAATATAAGCTAAAGAGGGAAGCTTTGTGGGTTTAAAAGCTTTATGTTAAGTTAAAAAACGGAGGGGATTGCTGATGCGAAAACCCGGCGCTTTGCTCGGGGTTCTTCTGGTGTTGGCCTTGTTGTTTGTGCTTTTTATCTCCCCGGGTTACCTGCGGCGTGCGGCGCAGCCGCCGGAAACCCCACCATCCCAGGAGGTTCCGGCTCCGGGGGGACGGGAAGAGGAACGGGAAGTAACACTGTTCTTTCCCAATCAAGAATATATTCAGACCGGCCGGGCCGATCTGCCGATGCTGAAGACCGTAACGCGCAAGATCAAAGCCACCGACGAAACCTTGGTCGCGAAGGTCCTGGCTGAGCTCCGGCAACCGCCGACGGAAGAAGGATTATCCACCGCGCTCTATGATCAACTGCAAATCCTCTCCGCCTGGCAGGACGGCGAACGGGCTTACGTCAATTTTTCCAGTACAAACCTTTACGGCGGCTCGCTCCAGGAAACACTGCTGGTGCACCAGATCGTCAAGACCTTGACCGGTCTGCCCGGCATCGAAGAAGTGCAGTTTTTGGTGGACGGGGAAAAACGGGAAAGCTTGATGGGGCATATCGCCACCGACGAACCGCTGAGCGCGGGTGAGTTATAAAAAGAACCAACCAACGCAAAAAGCCTCTCCCCCAGGGAAGAGGCTTTTTGTCTGGTTTTGGCCGACCGAAAAAGAAAGACTATTCAAAGGGGAATTTTTCCGCTATAATCATAAGTAGATCTTAAGACTTAGTAATAAAGGAATGAGAAGATGACGGGAAAACGCTTGTCAAAAGAGCAACGCCATCAGACTCTGCTGCAAAAACTGGAAGAAAATCCGCTGCTCACCGATGAACAACTGGCCAAGGAGCTGGGTGTTAGTATCCAAACCATCCGCCTTGACCGCTTGGCTTTGGGTTTGCCCGAGATGAAAGAACGGGCGAAAAACCTGGCCTCGCGCGCGCTCAGTGGTGAGCACTATCCGGCTTCTTTGGAAGTGGTGGGTGATCTGCTTTACTGTGAACCGGGGGTCGGTGGTCTGTCCCGGATGGTGGCCGAACCGGGGATGAGTTTAACCAGGTATAATGTGATCCGTGGGCATTACCTTTTTGCGCAGGCTAATTCCTTGGCGGTGGCCGTGGCCGATGCGCCCCACGCCTTAACCGGGTCGGCCCGGGTGGAGTTTCCCCATCCGGCCCGGGTTGGTGAGGTCCTTATGGCCCGGGCCCGGGTCTTAGAGAGGCGGGGCCGCCGCTTTGTGGTGGAAGTGGTGACCAGAGTGGAAGAAAAGGCGGTTTTTCAGGGGAAATTTTTGATTCTGGCCCTGGACGAGAGAACGCTGGCGGAAGGGATCTTTGGTATGGAAGGAAAAGCAACCGGCGACGGGAGGGAAAAGGATGATTAAATCACGAATCACTTCATTATTAGGGATTAAGTATCCGGTTATTCAAGGCGGGATGGCCTGGTTGGCCACTGCCGAACTGGCGGCTGCGGTGTCGAACGGTGGCGGGCTGGGGCTGATCGCGGCGGGGAGTGCGCCCGGTACTTGGGTGCGGGAACAGATCCAAAAGGCCCGGACGCTGACGAGCAAGCCCTTCGGGGTCAACGTGATGCTGCTCTCCCCTTACGTTGATGAGGTGATCCAGATCGTCATTGAGGAAAAGATCCCGGTGATTACGACCGGGGCTGGAAACCCCGGAAAATATATGTCCGCCCTGAAAGACGCCGGGGTGAAAGTGATCCCGGTGGTCAACGCGGTCTCCTTGGCGAAAAGGCTGGAGAAAGCGGGAGTTGATGCGGTGATCGGCGAAGGAATGGAGGCGGGCGGCCATATTGGGACGGAGACCACAATGGTCCTCATCCCCCAACTGGCCGATGCCCTGCAAGTGCCGGTGATCGCGGCCGGCGGGATCGCCGACGGCCGGGGCATGGCCGCCGCTTTCCTCCTGGGTGCCGAAGGGGTTCAGGTTGGAACCAGGTTTATCTGTGCGGAAGAATGTATTGTCCATGAAGACTATAAAAAGATGGTCCTCAAGGCGACCGACCGTTCCACGGTCATTACCGGCCAGAGCACCGGACACCCGGTCCGGGTCCTCAAAAACAAGCTGGCCCGGCAGTTCCTGGCGGCGGAGGCGGAGGGCGTTTCCCCCGCCGAACTGGAGGCGATGGGGGCGGGTAAGTTGGCGGCGGCCTTCCATGGTGATGTGGAGGAAGGCTCGGTGATGGCGGGACAAGCCGCGGCTTTGGTGAACCGGATTGCCCCCGCGGCTGAGATCATCGCCGAGATGGTCGGCACATGCCGGGAACTGCTTGGGGACCGCTGGACGGCCGACTTGTAACGTAAAGGAGCAGTTGCCTTTGAAAGCAAAAGACGTCATCGTTTATAACTTGGAGCTGGCGTTGGAAGACGGCGGGTGCCCGCTCTGCCATTGTCTAGCCAAGGCCACCAAACGGTATCTTGCCAATTTCCTTTATGAATCGGTCAACGACCCCCGGATTCGGGATCAGCTGCGGGCGGCGGGCGGTTTCTGCCGCGAACACGCTTGGGTTTTGCAGCGGATGGGGGATCCATTGGCCCATTCCATCATCTATGCGGACTTGATTGATGCTTTCTGCGCGGAACTGGACCAGACCGCCGGGGTGAAGCGGGGAGGACCGTCCCGGTTGGCGGTGGATCAAGAACGGGTGTGTGCTGTTTGCCGGGAAGAAGCGGCCATGGAAGATCGCTATGTGGACGGGCTGCTTGGTGCGCTCCGCAGTGGGGCCTTCCGCGAAAAGTACCGGCAGACGGGTTGTTTATGCCTCCCCCATTTCCGGAAGGCTTACGAACCGGTTCGCCATAAGGAAGCGGGGGCTTTTCTTGCTGAAGTGCAAACTGCCTACCTATCCCGTTTAAGCAGTGAGCTGAAGGAGTTTATCCGGAAATCCGATTACCGCTATGCCCATGAACTGCCGGGTCCGGAACGGGACGCTTGGATTCGGGCGGTTCGTCTTTGGGTTGGCCCTTGGGTAAGTCCGCAGGACGTGGAGGCCTAAACAAAACCGGCAAACGGTGACAAAAAGATAGCATAAAAAAACGGCCCTGGTTAAGCGGGGCCGTTTTTTTATGAGCATGGGCGCACTTGAACCGCCAAGCAAACCGTTATCGCGGGTCAATAGTTTTCGACGGCGGCCTTTTCGATCTTCAGCCCGTCCTTATAGCGCCGGAGAAACAGGTTAAAACCTTCCACATCCTCCGCTTTGGGTGCGATGAAACTCAAGGCCTCTTGGGCGAAGACTTTTTGGTCCAGGTAGGCCTCGAGGGTTTCTCCGGACGTCTTTTTTAGCATATAGGCCGCCAACAAGGCAATACCCCAGGCCCCGCCTTCGCCGGCGGAAGCCATCACCGCTACCGGGACGTTGAGGGCTCCGGCCATTAACTGTTGGGCGACGCCTTTTGTTTTAAAGAGACCGCCATGACCCAAAAGGCGATCGATCCGTACTTGTTCCTGGGCGAGGATATCCATCCCGATTCTTAAGGTACCCAGCGTGGAAAAGAGAAGGGTGCGCATGAAGTTGCCCAGGGTAAAGCGGCTGTTTTGCTTGCGTAAAAAGAGCGGGCGCCCCTCCTCGAACCCGGTTATATGCTCGCCGGACAAATAGTTGTAGGCCAGAAGGTTGCCGCCGTCCGGGTCCGCCGTAAGCGCCTTGTTATACAACACAGAATAAAGTTCATCCTTACTCGGGTTCTGCCCCATATTTTCCAGAAGTTCCTTGAACAGGTTTATCCACGCGTCGATCTCCGAGGAACAGTTGTTGCAATGGACCATGGCCACCGGTTTGCCGCACGGGGTGTTGACGATGTCAAGTTCGGGATAGATCCTGGATAATTCTTTCTCCAAGACCACCATGGCGAAGATTGAGGTTCCGGCGGAGACATTGCCGGTCCGGGGCGCGACGCTGTTGGTGGCCACCATCCCGGTTCCGGCGTCGCCTTCGGGTGGGCACATGGGGATACCCGGTTGCAAAGTACCGGTGGGATCGAGCAGTTTTGCCCCTTCGGCACTTAAGTAACCGGCATGGTCGCCCGCGGTTAGCACTTTAGGCATAATCTCTTCCAATTTCCAGTTGTAGTTCTTACCGGCAATAAGTTGTTCGAACTGGCGTAACATGCGGGGGTTATAAGCATTTAAATTACTATCGACCGGGAACATCCCGGAAGCGTCCCCGACCCCCAGAACTTTTTCCCCGGTCAGTTGCCAGTGGACATAACCGGACAAGGTTGTCATATAGGCAATGTCTTTCACATGTTCCTCACCGGAGAGAATGGACTGGTAAAGATGGGCGACACTCCAGCGCTGAGGAATGTTGAAGTTAAATTCCTTACTTAAAATTGCGGCCGCTTCGCCAGTTATGGTGTTCCGCCAGGTGCGAAAGGGAACGAGCAGTTCTCCGTTTTTGTCAAAAACAAGATAGCCGTGCATCATGCCGGAGATGCCAATCGCGCCAACACTGGTGAGCGTGACATTGAATTGCCGCCTGACTTTGTCCGCCAGGTCGCGATAGCAGTTTTGCAGCCCGGTCCACACCTCAGCAAGGTCATATGTCCAGATGCCGTTTTCCAATTTGTTTTCCCAGGTGTGCCCTCCGGTGGCAATGGGCGTATGGTCCTCACCGATTAACACCGCCTTTATTCGCGTTGAGCCCAACTCAATCCCTAGCGTCGTCCGTTTGCTGTTAATCATTTGCTTAATTTTTTCCACTTGTTTATCCCCCAAATATTTGTATTTTCGGTGCAAGATCCTATACGGAAGCGATGAACTCATCAATATAGTTTAAGGCAGCACCCGCGGCAATGGCTTGCTTTTTGTATTTGCAGGCTTGTAGATATGCGGAGTCGTTGTTAAAAGGATGTAATTTTGCGGTCCTTGTCTTAAGATCATCCAGATAGTCCTCGATATATTCGCCCACATAACCACCGAGAATGACGGTGCTGTCGAACAGGATATTTAAACTACTGACCGCCTGGGCCAGGTTATCCAGGTATTCATCCCACATCTTTTCGGCCTGGGGGTCTTTGGCACGGAGTTTTTCAAAGAACTTTTCCAGATTGCCATCCGTATAATTGGATAAAACCGTTGCCGCACAGTAGGCGTCGAAGCAGCCTTTTTGCCCACAGTAGCACTGCTTGCCGTTGGGAACAATTTTCAAGTGACCAATTTCTCCGCTTCTTAGATTTTCGCCGCTGTAAATCTGACCATTGATCAAAACCGAACCACCAATATTGTTGCTGAGCATCAGGTAAAAGGAGTTGGCGAGATAATCATGGGACCAGATTTCCGCAAAGCCGGCGGCGTTGGCGTCATTATGCAGCGAAACCGGATAGGGTATATACTTGCCAAACTCGGCGGAGGTTGCTCCCCCGAAATTAAGAATTTCCCCGTAAAAGATCCTCTTGTTATCTGCCGTGACCAGCCCCGGGACACCGATCCCGACCCCCAAGACCCGTGCCGGCGGAATATTTATTTTCTTAACGACCTCATCTACCAAGGAACCGAGGATCTTGTAATATTCATCGGTGCGTTCAAACTGCCGGCGGATCCGGATACATTCAATCAGATTTCCGGACAAATCCACCGCCGCGCAGGTAATGTGATGTTTGGTCACATCAAGTCCGATGGCCACGCGGGCATTTAAAACCGCGCGGTAGGAGCGGGCGCGTCTTCCGCCGGTATTACCGATAAAACCGAATTCTTCGACAAGCCCCTCCGCGATCAATTCTTCGATGTTTTGGGTGACTGTAGGCAGGCTTAAGCCCAGTTTCAGTACGATTTCTTGCCGGGATAAACCCTGGTTTTTCAGCAGAAGTTGATATATTTTCGAGCGGTTTATTTTTTTTATTTCCATATTGGCAGTATATTTTTCTCTCAATGACAATACCTTCTTTTCAATTTATTACTTTAAAAAGCCCTTTCATAAATCCATTTTATAAAATTATAGCACAGCAATTAGTTAACCACAAGAAATAAAGTTAAAACAGGAAAGGATCCATTTAAAACGCGATGATAACTTGTTGGCATGAAACATGAAAAAAACAAAGAACGGTACGGTTTTAGGTTTGTTAAAGGAAAGTTACGGAAAGGAAAATTTAGGGGTTGACAGCGCGTGATATTATTAATTATAATTAAGAAAACTATTTAGTAAAATCATTTTACTAAATGGAAATAAAAAACGGCTTCTAATATTTGGGAGGTGGATCTGGGAAAGCACAAGTGTCATCACCAATTCAGTATTCAATTCAGTATTGCTTATTGCTCGTGGAAAATTTTGAGGAGGGATTTGGAAACATGGCAATAGGTATTATCGTGGTGGTTATCTTCATTACCATG
>JAAYHQ010000029.1 GCA_012727425.1 Bacillota bacterium | reverse complement strand
TCGAACCCCCGACCTACAGATTCGAAGTCTGCCACTCTATCCAACTGAGCTACGGGCGCCAATATTTGTTCTATTATTATACCATATTACTTTAAGAAACACCATCACCCACTTCCGACCAGCCTTTTGCCCGTTCGACCGCTTTTAACCAGCCGGCCATCAGTTTTTCCCGTTGTTTTGCAGTGATTTCCGGTGTGAAACGGCGCTCGATGCGGACCAGATCCTTGAGCTCATTGGCGCTATTCCATAATCCGCAGCCCAAGCCGGCACTAAAGGCCGCACCCAAACCAGTCAACTCCAATGAATGGTTTCGCTGGATGGGGAGGCCGCAAAGGTCCGCCTGGAACTGGAGGAGAAAATTGTTGGCCGCCGCGCCGCCGTCCACCCGCAAATACTCCGGCTGGTTGCCGACAACCTTAGCCATACAGTCAACAACCTCTTTCACCTGGTAAGCAATGCCTTCCAGGGCCGCCCGGACAATATGTTCTTTCTTGGTTCCACCCGTTATCCCAACCAAGATTCCCCGGGCGTACGGATCCCAATGGGGTGAGCCCAAACCGGTAAAGGCCGGAACAAAGTAAACACCATTCGTATCGTTCACCCGCTGCGCCAAAAGCTCAGTCTCACCGGCTTCCTTGATCAGTCCCAATTGATCACGCAACCATTTGACAACCGCACCACCAATAAAAACGCTGCCCTCAAGCACATACGTGGTCTGGTCCCCAATCACCCAACCAATGCTGGATAAAAGACCGTCTTCCGGAGGATAACATTTTGCACCGGTATTCATCAAGAGAAAACAACCGGTCCCATAAGTATTCTTCATACTACCCGGCTCGAGACAACCCTGCCCAAAAAGGGCGGCTTGTTGATCACCCAGCACCCCGGTGATCGGAAGCGACCGCCCAAAAAGGCTAGGATCCGTTGCCCCAAAAAAGCCAACCGAAGGCCTCACTTCCGGCAACATCTGCGGAGGGATGGCAAACTTATCCAACAATTCTTGGTCCCATTCCCGGCTATGAATGTTAAATAATAACGTGCGGGAAGCATTAGAGTAGTCAGTAACATGGCTTTTGCCGCCGGTTAACTTCCAGATCAACCAGGAATCAATCGTCCCGCAGATTAGCTCCCCTTGCCGCGCCCGTTCCCGCGCCCCGGAAACATGGTCCAAGATCCATTTTATTTTCGTCGCGGAAAAATAGGGGTCGATCCGTAGCCCCGTCTTTGCGCTGACCCAGGCGCCGAGGCCTTCAGCGTTCAACTGCGTGCAATAATCGGAGGTCCGCCGGCACTGCCAGACAATCGCCGGATAAATAGGCCGGCCCGTCTTGGCTTCCCAGACGACAACGGTTTCCCGCTGATTTGTAATTCCGATCGCCGCAATCCGTTCCGCCGCCACGAAGGGCAGCCCTAAAATTTCCGCAATCCCCGTCCGCACCGTTTCCCAGATTGCCTCCGGATCATGTTCTACCCAACCCGGTTGCGGATAACTCTGGGGAAAAGTCCGGTAGCATTTATGAAGCACTTCCCCTTGGGCATTGACCAACAACATCGTCGTTCCGGTAGTACCCTGGTCGATGGCCAAAATATAGCAGTCCTGCGCATGCATGTTGTTAACCCTCCTTGCTTTCTTAAGATGAAAATAAAAACGGCATTGCAACCCCGCCCACCGGCAAGCGGTATTTCCAATGCCTCATCTCTCCACACTCTTTAGCATTGATTTTACTCTTTTGTTACTTTTATTTTATAATAAAGCACCATCTATCTTCATGTCAAGGGCCCTACCAAAAACAAAAGAGGAAATCCACCCTCTTCCGCAGTGATTTGGGATCTCCTCTTTTCCGTTAATTTGGTTCGGGTTTTAATCATCACCGGAAACTGTTCCCGTCGCCACTAAGGGAACACCGGTTTCCGCCAGATTCTCCTTGATCACCTGCCCGACTGATACCGGGGGCAAAACGGTAATGGCCTTGATTTCCTGCATTGCCGGCCAAATTTTTGCTTTCGGGATCGCCGCTTTGGTCTTTACGGGCAGCATGCTTTTCCGCCCCGCTACTTTGACGACGGCGGTCAAAGTCCGTTTCGGGGCCGTCATTTCCTCCCGCGCGTACGCCAAACCCCGGGGGCATTCATTTCCGGTTATTTTTAGTCCATTTGCATACCGTTCCACCCTGATCCGGCAACCGAGCGGGCAAACAATACAGGTCAACTCAGTCATCACCTTCGCCCCCTTCCAAGCTTACCCCGATGTAACCTGCGCTTTCATCGATATCCTCCGGTTTTACCGTATAATAAATAGTCTCTCCCGGCGACACAATCCGTCGCTTGACACGTCCCCGCCCCACATGTAATAAAGCATTACGCTCCGGGAAACGGGCCCGGATATAGAGGGGGGTTGTTTGCCCGGCCACAAGCCGTTGGGGCACAACAGAACGGATATTGCGCCCTGCTTTTACGGGCAACCATCGGTTTCCCTTTATCTCTCCCCTAAGGTACGCGGCGGCCGCCCGTCCGGCAATGGCGCTTTCGGTACTGACGTCATCCACCAAGTCATGCACGTGGGCGACATTGCCGCAGGCAAAGATCCCTTCCACGGTAGTGTGGTAATAAGAGTCGACCACCGGACCGCCGGTTGCGGGGTCAAGTTCCACCCCGGCCTGCAAGGAAAGTTCATTTTCCGGAATCAGCCCGACCGAAAGAACCAAAGTATCACAGGTTAAGTCAAACTCCTTTTCCAATAGTGGCTTCAGTTCCGCATCCACCGGTGCCACGCTCACTTTTTCAACCCGCTTTTGCCCATGAATCGCCGTTACCGTATGGCTCAAGTACAATGGGATATTAAAATCCTCAAGGCACTGCACCACATTCCGGTTCAAGCCGTTGGAATAGGGCATCAATTCCAAGACCGCCTTGACACGAATCCCTTCCAAGGTCAAGCGGCGCGCCATGATCAAACCGATATCCCCGGAACCTAAAATCACCGCCGTCCGTCCGGGCAAAAACCCTTCAATGTTCATTAAATACTGGAGCGACCCCGCCGTATAGATCCCCGCCGGCCTTGTTCCCGGAATATTAATCGCCCCCCGCGGACGTTCGCGGCACCCCATCGCCAAAATCACCGCGCGCGCCTGGTAACAGACCAAGCCCTCTGCGGCGCTGGTCGTCACCACCTGCCGATCGGCGGTGACCTGGACCACCATCGTCGCGGTTTTAACTTTGATTCCGGAGTGCTTTTCCAGCTCAAGCATAAACCGGTGGGCATACTCCGGACCGGTCAGTTCTTCTTTAAAATAACGAAGGCCAAAGCCATTATGGATGCATTGGGGCAAAATTCCACCCAGGCTTTCCTGGCGTTCCAAGAGGACGATCTCTTCCACTCCGGCCTCGGCCGCCGCCAGTGCTGCCGCCATCCCGGCCGGTCCGCCGCCAATCACAACAAGATCAACCGCTCTGATGCTAAGCATGCTGTTTTTCCTCCTTTGCCGTCTCCTCTTGGTCTTCCCTTAACCTCCCGAAAAGCAATTCACTGCCGGGTCCGTTTTTACTAATCCGCTCCGGTGGCAAACCCAGTTCGTCACTGAGCAACCGGATGATCTTGGGGGTACAAAATCCCCCTTGGCATCGGCCCATTCCACTCCTGGTCCGCAGCTTCACTCCGTCCAAAGTGGTCGCGCCGCGCCGGATCGCATCCCGGATCTCACCCGCACTGACCATTTCACACCGGCAAATTATTTGTCCATAGGCTGGGTCCTTCTGCATCAACGCCGCTTGTTCCCGGGGGTTTAAATCCCGTAAACGCACCACCGACCGGATGGGGTTAAACTCCCGCTTCCGCCGCAACTTCAGTCCGCTGTCTTTGATCAGTTCGACAATATATTCGGCAATCGCCGGCGCCGCCGTCAACCCCGGCGATTCAATCCCGGCGGCATTGATAAAGCGGGGTGAGACGTGGGACGGAGCAATCAGAAAATCCCCGGTCGTTCCGACCGCCCGCAATCCGGCAAAGGCCGTAATCAGGTCGGCCGGTTGCAGTGCCGGAACCAGTTTCCGGGCTTCGGTATAAATCTCGTTCCAGCCAGCCAGGGAGGTGCCTAGATCATCATCATTGTCCACCCGGTGCGCCGTCGGTCCGATCATAATATTGCCATCCACGGTCGGAATGACCAAGATCCCTTTGGAAATGGCCGACGGCAGGGGAAAGACCGTCCGCCGCACCAAGCCTTCCAACTTCCGGTCAAAAAGATATTCTTCTCCTTTCCGGGCGTAAAGCTGGATGGAATGGTCACCGATCATCGCCGCCACCTCTCCCCCGTATAAACCGGCAGCGTTAACAATGACCTTCGCCCGGATCGGCTGACGGTTGGTTCGTACCAAAAACCCGTCTTTTTCTTCCTTAATCCCCAGCACTTCAGTGCCAACCAGCAATTTTGCCCCATTGGCCACCGCGTTTTCGGTCAAAGCAAAAACCAGATCAAAGGGGACAACAATTCCCCCACTGGGGGCCAAAAGCCCACCGGCCAGTTCTGCCGATAAGTTTGGTTCAAGGCGTCGCAACTCTTCCCGGCTTAAGAGGGAAAGACCCTTTACCCCATTGGCCCGGCCGTTCTCAGCTAGCTTCTCCAACTTAACCAACTCTTCGCGGGAGCGGGCAACTACCACTGCTCCGTTTTGTTTATATAAGAACCCCAACTCGGCCGCTAGTTCCGGAAACAACTGGCAGCCCCGGACGCAAAGTTGTGCTTTTAGCGTCCCGGTCTGGTCATGAATGCCGGAATGAACGATTCCACTGTTTGCTTTGGAAGTCCCAAACGAGACATCCACTTCCTTCTCCACGAGTAAAAGCTTTAATTCGTAACGGGAGAGCTCACGGATGAGCGCCGCCCCCACCACCCCCGCACCAACCACGAGTACATCAACTTCAGGTGTGGACACGTCCTCTACCTCCTTTAATCATTTAAGAATTCTGCTGCCAGGAAGAAACATTAATCACTTCATGGGTACTTAAGCGCTTCAGAAAAAGCAAAAAGACCAAATAGATGCCTATGATATGCATCTTATTTGGTCCTCTCTTCGTCTCTGAACCAAGAGCTATTTTCTTTGGGCAAAAAATGGCGTTATAGATACCATAAATCAGTCTTACTGGTCGATACGGCGGTCACACCCACTTTTAACAGTTCAATGATCTCCTCTTTGGTTTCCACCATTCCCCCGGCAATAATGGGGAGCGTTATTTCCTTCTTAACGCGAACCATTACTTTGGGGATAATCGCCGGCATAATTTCAATCAAATCCGGCCGGTTAATGTTGACCATCTTCACACCCGTCTGAATGGACAGGGAATCCAGCATGAATAAACGTTGGATGGTGACCAGACCCAAACTCCGTGCTTTTTGGATCAAGTTGGGTTTTGTGGTCAAAATCCCGGTGGGTTTCATCTCCATATGTAAAAACTCCACCGCCGCTTGGTCCTTACTTAACCCTTCCATCATCTCCAGATGGACAAAGACGGCTTTTCCACTTTCCTTAACCTTGTTGATCCGGGAGCGGATATTACTTAGGGTTCCGCTTAAAAGGAAAATCACTTTGACCGGCGAAGTTAACGCTTCAGCCATTCCTTCTTCATCCCTTACCGCAGCAATAATCGGATAAGCTTCCAATTGATCTAGTAGTTCTTTCGTTTTCATCACCCGCCTTACAGACGAAAACGCCACAGATAAAACCATCTGTGACGTTTCTCCTTTTTCTCTGGATCACAGTTAAGGTTTGCCCACATTTCCGTTCATTTTTATTATATTATACCTTCAACTATACGTCAACCAGCCTGATTTCTGATCCGGGGGCCTAACTTTCTGGAAGGCAGGCCCCTGGATCCGGAATCAATTAATTGCACCAACCAGCGCTCTTACCGTTTAGGGCGCCAACGCTCCACCAACACTTATAAACCAAGATACTAGCGAAGAAACCACCACTGCCCCTAAATAGACCTTTCCGGTTCGGCGATAGAACCAAGTAAGCAGGAACAGCAGGAAAGCAAATTCAGGAATTAACACCTGTAACCATAGGGTCCACATCATGATCGAATCGCCACCCGCCAGGCCGAGTGCTGGCAAGCCCGGTCCTGAAATCCCCAAAAACCATGGTAGGTACTGAATAACCCAGATGAGGAACAAGCCAAATAAACAGGCATAGCAGTTTTTGACCCACCAAACGAAAAGTGTCCTCCGCGGGGTGGCATACTCCCTTTGTCGCGCTTGCCCAAACAAGAAGAGCCCACCGTTGACCAAGAAGAATGTCAACGCCGGAATAAGGTAAATCCAGAAAGAAGCAAAGCGGATTGGGCTACTGAACCGCCGCATAAACGGCCAGACAAAACGGAATTCTTGCCCCAGTGCCCATTGGGCGATCCCCTGTAACGTATACATCCAGAGAAAACAAATCCCACCTAAAAGCAACGTCTTCCCCAATATGCGCCAGTCCATTTTGGCCGTCCGGTCGTAGGAAATCCCCAGATCATACATGGTCACGCCGGCTTTTTTTGCTGATCTCCGGTACCAGATGGTAAACAAAAGACCACACACGGCCGCCGCCGCGAAATACCAAAGGGTTAGCCCGTTTGCCATCTGTACTTTCATAAACGGCAAAGCGGCATTGACTTTGTCGAACTGAAACACCTGGCTCGTGAGGGGCAAGAAAAGGACGGCTCCGATCACCGTATTCACGGTGGCATAAACCCACCACGAACGGGTTGAAGCCACATACCCCTCCGGTCTAGGCTGAGCGACGGGCTTAAAATATTCGGTGGTTAATAAAACATTGGTCAGCGGAATCAGGGAAAGCATTGTTACAACAAACGCAATTAAATTGAAAAGGTTCTTCCAGCCAAAGATCTGCTTTGTTGGCTCGATCCAAAAAATATCCTTCCGGCCATCTTTCAAAGTAAGCCGCATCCAATCCACGGTTTCCGCCACAGCTTTATTGGTAATGGTGATGAAATGATGGCTCATGTTAACATAGGGCACTCTGCGGGCTGTCCCTGCAGAAATGTCCCCGTATGTGGTATCCCATTGGATAGGCTCGTCCAACCCAAGCTTGCCGATGAGCATTTGGTTGGCAACCATGGTTTCGGTCCGCTCTTCACCTTCCCGGAAAAACTCTTCGAAACGAGCAACGGTAAACAGAATGTTACGCAGACCTGGAATCCCAAGCAGCATCGAACCATGGGGGTTGAGCGCTTTATGATCCGGGTTCATCGCCGCGACCACTTGACTTTCAATCCCGCCCATTGAGTGGCCGATGATCCCAAGATTACCGGCATCCACAAAAGGTAAACTCTTAAGGTAGAGATAGCCTGTATTTGCTCCCATCGAATAGGTGGGGTCGGATCCACTCATGAACCGTTCCAGTTGGGCCGTGCCTCCGGAATCACCATGACCTAAGGTATCGATCGCCAACACAACAAACCCGCGTCGCGCCAATTCGATCGAGAAAGAATCCTGGGCCCGTTTGTCGTTAAAAAGGCCATGCAGATTAAGGATACCCGGCATTTTGTTTTCGGCCGTCGCCACCTTGGGACGGAACAAAATACCGGCAATCCCCGCCCCCGACTCATCTACCAGTTTTACTGGTGTAACCACAACTTTGCCAAAGTCGCGCTCAATTGCGTAACTCATAATCGTGGCCAAAACGATGACGACAAGACAAAGGACCAGTAATTTTAGGTTCTTGCGCCTCTCTACCATAATCGTACATACCTCCTTTTCGTCCTCATGTTCAAAAAAGAACCTTCCCTTACCCCTTCTTGAAACCGGCTATCACCTCCGTTTACCAGTCCACCCCGCCAAATGGCAACTCATAGGAATGAGTAGTACATATAAACCTGGATCGCCGGAATCGTAAAGAGGGTAACGTTTACTAATGCCCCCGGGATCGAAGAACCGGTTTTCAAATAAAGTTTGCGGTTGATAATTGTGGACACAAACAACATCACAAAGAATTTTTTCCGCTATATCTTAATCCATACAGATCACCGAAGCTAATCCCGGTCCTTCGGTCAAAGGTGAAATACTTTATAATTACCAGAACGAATAAGATGGCCGTAATGATCAGCGCCCAAAACGCAATTCTTGTTGCCAATTCAACGGTGGAGAACGGACTGGGTTTTATAAACGAGCCCCACCCGGCCCCCTGAGAGTAGGTAAGCACCGGCAGTGCTACAAAAATGACGGTAAAGATCCAGAACACGGGCGATTTTTTGCTTTGGCTAGGACTTTGCGGCGTGCCTTGCAATGATGCGAAAAACGGCAGTTTCATTAAGAGGTCAATTAACGGCAGGATAAGAACGAGCAACGCCACAAAACCTACCGCACTGGCCAGATCTTTAACGATCCAGTGGGAAGCAACCGGGTTTTTGATGCTGTTCGTGCTCTTGCCGGCAACAATATCACCGTTATAGTAGGCCATGCCGGTCGAGAAGAACTGCATTGCCGCTTTGGCCGTTGCCGTAGACAAGTAAGTATATCCGTGCCAGCCGAATGGTGTTGTAATCATCCGCAGCCGGTTACTGGCCGCAGCAGCTTGGATTGCCGGATCGGAAGCATCGCTATAAAAGGGTTTCAATTTTGTACTTAAAGCCCGCTCCGTAGTACGGGATAAATTCGTTTGGTACCATGTATCCCTTTCCGCTGCACCGTCCAGAGACAGAATCTTTAAAGTGTGTTCAGTGGCAAGAGCTGCATCCTTGTCCTGCATTCCTTTGCCTTCATGCCCACTGATATTCATCACCAAACCAAGATTTGCTTGTAGATCGCGCCAGACTGGTATCCCCGCTACTTCTACCACACGAGGGTCACAGCCGGCTGCGTGGGCGTCAAAGACCATATAATTACGGACCGCCACGCGGTCTTCGGCTACGATCTGCTCTTTTCGCATTTCGTAGAGGGGAAGCTGGTCCGCGCTAAGCAACGCATAGGCAACCGCGTCCGCATCCTGAGCGGCAACCTGTTCGGCAGTGATCGAAACACCAAATTCGCTGTGGAGCATATTCAATAGTTTGTCTTCCAGCGTAAAGAAGCCGGCATTTTTTTCCGCTAACCGGCCGGCGGCTGAACCGCCCAAGGAATGGCCACATATTCCGATTCGGGTCTGATCAACAAAGCCGAGCGTGCGCAAATAGGCAAGCGCATCTTGGGCACCCATCAGCGATGTATCGTCAGTGAAAGGATTGGGCGGATTGGCATAACCCCTGTGGCTGGTTCCTTCGCTGTGGCCATGGCCATACATATCAATTTGAAAAACAGCAAAACCGCATCTGGCAAGCTGTATAGCGACATTGTCAAGGTAAGTCCTGCTATTGGTAAACCCGGCGTTAACGATCACCGCCGGTACTGTATTGATAAAGTTACCTGCTTGATCGGTTTTCAGCGCTGACTTTGGAATAAACATCGATCCTGCCAAGTCGGTACCATAGGGTGAAATCTTAACTTCCTTAACCACAATCCGTCCGTTATTGCTCTTCACGCCTATCGAAACAAGACCCGTGACCAATATGATGAATAGACATAGCACCACAATTGCTGCGCTCTTGTTTTCCTTCCAAATCTTCATACTAGCACCTTCCTTTTTCCTCGCTCTGAATTCTTCTTGTTTCAACTGTTTTTCCTCACCCGGTACCAAACACGTTCCTTCCATCTCCAGCCGTACTCTTTCCCGAACACCCCCTTTCAGAAAAAAAGCGCACTTCCCCTTCTTCAGAAGGTTAAGAGTGCGCTTCTCTAAATCTCAGCAGTTATTAAATTTTAATTAAATTTTAGCATATGTTTAAAACATATGTCAAGTCTATGCCCGCCTCAGAGCAAGGCAATATAAAAGCCCTGACTAAAGAGCCAGGGCAATCTGGAACTGATTGACCATCATCACCTATGCTTTGGCTTACGCGGCCCGCGTAATCATCTTCGGCCTTGCTTAGTACATTACACCCAACAGCAACAGGATTAAAATCAAGAAAAGGATAAAAGCCAAGGAATCATCGACATTTTTTAAGAAATCGAACATCAATTGCACCTCCCACCTCATTCTCACTATAAACTATGCATGTCACTACCCACTTGATTTAGGCAAAAAGTGCTTTCTTAAGCGACCCAGAAAAGATCAGTTTTGACCCAACTCCAGCAGGTGGTTGCGAAGTTGGTTCTTCGCTCTCTCCACCGCTTTTATCACATAAGGATCTTTGCTCTTTGCCGTTAAGGTTTTCACCCTGTTGATCAGGCGCGCGGTTTGGGCGAAAGAGCCATCCCCTTCTCTTTTTTCCGCCATCCTTTTCACCCCCCCTATTATTTTATACCGCCGTCGTTAGTGGGGTTATCAATCAGCTCAAAATAGGCTGCCAGCTCTGTCGGGGCGATCTTCGCCTGTTGGACCCCCCGCCCGAAGATTTCACAGAGCACCAGCATAAACTGTTCGTCGATGGGCGAAAAACCGGCCGGATCCGCCGCATACAAATATAAAATGAGGGCATAATCAGGGCCGAAACTCAGTTTGACCCCAAAGGCCTCCGTACTGGTCTCTTCGGGAGGAACCAGTTTCGGAAGCAGTCGATGCTGAAGGATGTAGACCTTCTCCCGGTGTTCCAGAACGATGCTGAGCCGTTCCGCGGGAAAAGCTTCGCCGATGGTCGCCACCAACTCCCGGAGGCCGACTGCCGAAGCGGCCTCCGGGGAACCACAAAAATGGAGCCAACGGTGGATGATGGACCAACGGTAGGTTTCCTGTTGGATCAGATCTTCCACTTCCGCTCCGGTAATCTCCCCGGTCACCCGGGCAATCTCTTCTTCTTGTTCCCGGCTCCACTGCACCCCTTCCTTACCGACTCTAAACAACGGGAAAAACAAACAGACCATGATGATCACCAAGCCCACCGCGATCAGGACAATCCGGGCCAGAACGATCAGGGGAAAGGAATGGAAAAGACCAGGCCACCACCCGGATGTGTTGGGATCAGCGGCCAGCGGTGCGGTCAGGTGTTCCCAGGAAGTAGAGAGAATCCCCAACAGCAGAGGGAGAAAGATCAGCCACCATAAAATCAACGGGTTTTTCCGGACCCACCGGTGGAAATAAGTAAGCGGCCGCTTCATCCCCCTCCCTCCTTTAATTTTTAACATATGATTGCTGCGCTCCGGTTTATGCCACGATCATCCGGGAAAAACCCACAAAAAAAGGCCCTTGTCAAGGGCCATATGGGGGTGAAGCATCCGCACGGGGATCATTGTTCATCTCTACGCTGCCGACACCGCCCGAGCAAAAATTCCCGAATTAAAGAGAGATTATTAAAGATCCGGATACTGAAGGCCACCACGGCCCCCATATAAATATCGATCCCAATGCTATAACCAAAATAAGCAAGCCCGACGGCCAGCAGGGCGTTGGCAAAGAAACTGATGATAAACTTGGAAAAAATAAAAATCCCCTCCAGTTGGGCCCGCATCCCGCCAAAGATCGCATCCACCGTCGCCAGAATGGCCAACGCCGTGTAACTTTTGTAGGCCAGCGGGATCTCCCAGGGCAAAAGGAGCCCAACCCCGGCTCCAAGGGCAATTCCGAGCAAGGGGATGACTAACATCTAACGGACCTCCCCTTCGTTCGCAACTTCCCAGTTTTCCAAGGCTTCGACCGTCTCTGTTTCCTCCTCCCCGCCGGCACCGGTGGTTTCTTCCGTCTCCTCCGGCACAATCTCGGCGTAATTAAAGACCGAACTGCCTTTATAGGGTGGAAGATAGAGACTGTCTTTGATTTCAATCTTAAACCCCAACTCAAAGGGGCGGATCTGGGAATCGATGAAACCCCCGGGGATCGTCAGCGCCGCTTTTAAAGTGGCCGCATCGCCAATCGCCCGGATGATATAGGGCGGGGCTAGTTTACGTGTTCCCACCAGGATGGTCGTCCCGGCACAACTAAAACCGGTCTGGGCCACCAACCGGACCCCGTTGACGGCAATCGCCTCCGCTCCGGCTGCCCACAGTTCATTAACCAACATCCCCAACTGGTCATAGTGGACAATAAACAAGTTGGGATCCTCGTAATTCTTGAGGGGACGCTGCACATCGGTGAGGGTGATCTCCACCCCCGGCCCCCGCAACGGCGTCACGCCCGCCGCCATGCGCAGGCTTTTCAATTCCTCGTCCCGGTTGTATTCTTGTAGTTGTTGCCGGAGCTGTTTTAATTCTTGTTCCTTCTTGTTCAGGTCGGTTTGCATCCGGTTCCATTTAATCCCCAGTTCACTCGCAGTGGTAAATTGCGGAAGATAGGTTTTGACATTGGTTTCCGTCCGGAATTGAAAAACAAGCAACATCCCCAGCAACATGGAAGCCAGACCGACACCGATTTTCCAGCTATGCTCAGACATTAGCTTTCGCCTTCTAACACAATTACTTTACCATAAAATATTCACCATCAAATCATAAATTCCTTTTCGCGGTCGGTGAAGAAAAAAAGAATCCGGGGGGATTCTTCTGGTCAGAACAAGGGCTTTTGTTATCGATTCGCTTTCTTGCGGGCAACCAAAACCCGTTTTAAAGTATCCAAATGCTCCAGGGTTTTGCCGGCCCCTTTCACCACACAGGCCATGGGATCATCGGCCACCCGGACCTTCATCCCCAGTTCCTCCGCGACCAGCCGGTCAAAGCCGGCGAGCAAAGCACCCCCGCCGGTCATCACAATCTCCTGGTTCATGATGTCGGCGACCAGTTCGGCCGGGGTCTTCTCCACTACCTGCCGGATGGCGTTGAGGATCAGCGTGATCGGTTCTTTGAGGGCCCTACGGATCTCGGCCGCGGTCACCACCACATTCTTTGGGAGCCCGGTCACTTGATCCCGGCCCCGGGCTTCACCGCGCCGCTCCTCTTCGTCGGGGAAGGAAAAGGCCGCCCCCAACTCGATCTTGAGCTGTTCCGCGCTGCGCTTGCCGATGGAGAGGTGATACTCCCGCCGCACAAAGCGGACGATCGCGTCATCCATGGCATCACCACCCACCCGGATCGACGTCCCCGCTACCACCCCGCCGAGGGAGATCACCGCCACATCGGTGGTTCCCCCGCCGATGTTGATCACCATATTCCCCACCGCTTCTTGAACCGGCAGGCCGGCCCCGATCGCCGCAGCCACCGGTTCCTCAATAAGATAGGCTTCTTTCGCCCCGGCACCCAGGGCCGCCTCCAGGACCGCCCGCCGCTCCACGCTGGTGATTCCGGTGGGAATGCTGACCACCACCCGCGGTTTCCGCCCAAACCGCCTGCGGACGGCTTTGCGCAGCAGGTAACGGATCAACTCCTTTGTCAACTCATAATTGGCGATCACCCCTTCCCTTAACGGCCGGATCGCCACCAGATGTCCGGGTGTGCGCCCGATCATCTGCTCCGCTTCGTGTCCGAAGGCCAGAATCTCATTGCTCTGGTCTTTTTTGATCGCCACCACGGAAGGTTCACGGATAATAATCCCTTTTTCTTTTTCGTAAACCAGACTGTTGGCCGTCCCCAGGTCCAAGCCAAATTCTTTGGTGAAAAAACGGTCGAGGATGGGACTCATCCGGCCACATCCTTTAAGCAACCGTTAACTTTTTCGATCCGGAGCATGATCTTCCCCTTTCTCGCCGGCCGACGCCGGACGGGCTTGGTCAATCAAATTTTTCAACGCTTTCAGCTCGGCCGCAGTCAACCGCCGGTACTGCCCGCGGCCCAAATCTCCCAACTGCAATGGGCCAATCGCAATGCGTTCCAGTTTTAAAACGGGGTGTCCCACAGCCGCGCACATCCGGCGGACCTGCCGGTTCCGCCCTTCTTTGATCCCGAGTTTAAGGATAGCATTCCCCGCTTTGACCCCGATTATATCCACGGTGGCCGGAAGGGTCGGCCCGTCTTCCAAAACCACGCCGTTGCGGAGCAAGTTTAAGGCGTGGTCAGTGGGAACGCCCCGGACCAATGCCCGGTACACCTTTTCGATCTGATACTTCGGGTGGGTCAACGCATAAGCCAGCGCGCCGTCGTTGGTCAAAAGTAAAAGACCGGTGGTATTGTAATCCAACCGGCCAACTGGAAACACCCGGGGCAACCCCTCCGGCAGGAGCGTCAGGACCGTCTTCCGGCCCCGCGGATCCCGGTTGCCGGTGATATACCCCGGTGGTTTATTCAGCATCAGATAAATCCGTTCCGTCACCGGACGGACTGGCCGCCCGGCCACCGTCACCCGGTCCCGTCCCGGTTCCACCTTAACCCCCAATTCCCTGACCACTACCCCGTTGACCGCCACTAGACCGTGGACGATCATTTCTTCGGCTTTCCGGCGGGAAGCCACCCCGCAGCGGGCCAGATACTTTTGGAGTCGTTCCATCGGTTCACCCCTTACTCCTTGCCTTCCTGGTACTTGGTGAGCGTAAAGTGGAAACAACTGCCCTTCCCCAGTTCACTTTCGACCCAGACCTTACCGCCATGCCGCTCAATGATGTGCTTGACAATGGACAAGCCGAGCCCGGTTCCGCCCATTTCGCGGGAGCGGGCCGTGTCCACCCGGTAAAAACGCTCAAAGATCCGGGGAATACTGTCTTTCGGGATCCCAATCCCGGTGTCACAGACCATGAACTCCTGTTCATCGCCGCGGTTGTGCTCCTGAACCCTGATATGTCCACCGGGCGGTGAATACTTAATCGCATTATCAATCAGATTGACCAGGACTTCCCGGATCTGGTCCTCATCGGCCCAAACCGCCGTCGGTCCCAACTCCACCGAGAGGGTCATATTTTTCTCCGCCAACCGCTCCTGGAGCGTCAGCCGGACCTCTTCCACCAAGGGCGCCAGGTAAAGCTTGCTCCGGTTCAGCTCCGTCTGGCCCGATTCGATCCGGGATAGATCCAGCAAGTCGGAGATCAAACGGTTGAAGCGTTCCGTCTCCTGGTACATAATGGTCAAGAACCGCTTGGTTGTTTCTTTGCTCTCCAGTCCTCCGTCGAGCAAAGTCTCGATAAACCCTTTAATCGAGGTCAGCGGCGTGCGCAGTTCATGGGAGACATTAGCCACAAAATCCGTCCGCATGGTCTCCAAACGGCGCATCCGCGTGAAGTCACGGACGATCGCCAGGACCCCCTGGCCTTCCTCTTCCTCGCCCCACCGGATCGGGATGATCTCCACCTTCAAATAGGATTTCTGGGGTGTATCCAACTGCAACTCGCAGCTCCGCGGTTCCCCAGTAATAAAAACCTGGTGGAACATTTCCACCAGTTCAAATTCGCGCCAGACCTCCCGCGGGTATTTACCCAAGGCCGAGCCGTGTTCGATCTGAAAGATCTTCTCGGCCGCCGGGTTCAAGAAGGAGATCCGGCCGCTCGAATCGGTGGCCACCACCCCTTCCACCATACTGAAGAGGAGGGATTCCATCTCCTCCCGCCCCTTTTTCTCCCGGGCGATCCTTTGTTCCTGCTCTTTCAGATGGCGGTAGGTTTTCTTGAGGAACTGCTGATAGGTGAGGAACTGAAGCTCCGGATCCAGCGCCCGCATGGTTTTCCATAATTTTTCCATCGGCTCCAAATAGAAACGGACCAGCCAATATCCGCCAAGCAAAAGCCATAATAAGACCAGAAGCGAAACCCCGGGGCGGTCAAACCGCACCAGCACCATGAAAACGGGCAAGAAAAGCAAGATTAAACTGATATTAAATTGGAGACGCAAGCGGCGCATGCTTACTCCTCCCGGATCCGGTAGCCAACTCCGCGAACCGTCTCCAGCCAATAGGGCTGGGCCGGGTTATCCTCGATCTTCTGGCGCAAACGGCGTACGTGCACATCGACCGTTCTGGTATCACCGAAAAATTCATAACCCCAGAGGTTCTCCAGGAGATACTCACGGGAAAAGGCCCGTCCCGGATGGGACAACAATAAATGGAGGAGGTCAAATTCCTTCGGGGTCAACTCGATCTCCTTGTTATGGACCAACACTTTATGCTGCCGCAGATCCATCTTGATCGGCCCCAGGACCAAGGTTTCCCGTTCTTCTGCTTCGGAGAAACTTTTATCGGCCCGCCGCAAGACCGCCCGGATCCGCGCGATCAACTCCCGCGGAGAGAAAGGCTTGGTAACATAATCATCAGCCCCCGATTCCAACCCTAAAACGCGGTCGGCTTCCTCCGCCTTTGCGGTGAGGATAATGATCGGGATATCACGGGTCAATTTATTCTGACGGGTCCGGCGGCAGATCTCCATTCCGTCAATCCCCGGCAGCATCAGATCAAGCAAGATCAGATCGGGATGTTCAGCTTGGATCTTTTCCCAACCCTCTTCCCCGGTTTGCGCTTTCGAAACCAGCCAACCTTCTTTTTCCAGATTATAAGTGACCAATTCAATAATATTCGGTTCATCTTCGATGATCAGAATACGTTCTTTCGACATACCGCTTCCCTCCGCTCTTTAAAATCATGCTATGTTCAGTTTATAACACCTGACTTTTACTGTCAACCTTTATTCCGCCCCGCCCGCCGGGCCATCAACCATAAAAAAAAGGGGTGTTCCCCCTTCGGCTTCATTGTTCGGTGATGGCGGCCAGTTGAAACCATTTAGCCCACTCGGCCTCTGCTTTCTTCATTAATTCATCCTTTTGCGCCTGGAGATCCTCCAGGGCTTTCCACCGGAGGCGAATGGGTCCCTGTCCCTCCCGGGGTTTTTTCTCCGCCATCGCCAAGTGGCAAACGGGGGGAAAGAGGACACACCACCAGTTCCGGCCCTGCCCCTTCCCTAAGATTACCCGGAGGGCTTGGTATTCCCCAGGTGGTAAGACCCCAAACTCGTATTGACGGGCGGGAAATCCGTACCGCCCTATGGTAACCGTAACCGGGTAAGTAAAACCCTGTTTCGTCAGTTCCTCCTCGGCCGCCTTGGCCAGCGCTCCTTGGTTTTTTTTCAGAATGGCCAAGGCCGCTGCCCGGTCTTCCGCCTCCGTCAAGAGTACTGCCGTTTCCTGTAAAATCCGGTCCCGAACCAACAGTTTCACCGCCTGGTCCGCCACATGGTCACTATTGGCCAGAACGTGGAGGCGAATGAGATTATCTGCGCTGAAGGCGACAGTCGCCTCGTCCGTTGTCCGCGGAGAACTGTCCAGCAAAGTGAAAAGAACGCCACCGAACAAGCAAAGCATAAAGACGGTTATGAGGCGTGCCTTCATCTTTTCACTCCTTTCCCCGTTCTTCGCCAATATAACGTCGGATGTTTTTTAGAGCCGTCTTTTCCAACCGGGAAACCTGCGCCTGTGAGATCCCGATCTCTTCGGCCACCTCCATCTGGGTCCGGCCGTCAAAGAAACGCATCTTCAGGATCTCCTTTTCCCGGTCGTTTAAACGGGACATCGCTTCGCGGATCGAGATCCCCTCCAGCCACTGGTTGTCCAGATCCTTGTCGTCACTGATCTGGTCCATCACAAAGATGGGGTCGCCGCCGTCATGGTAGATGGGCTCGAATAAAGAGATCGGTTCCTGGATCGCATCTAGCGCAAAAACGATCTCTTCCCGGTCAATATTTAAAACCGCCGCAATCTCGGCAATCGTCGGTTCCTGCCCGTTTTTACTGGTCAGCGCATCCCGTACCTGCAGCGCTTTGTAGGCAATATCCCGCAGCGAACGGCTGACGCGAATCGGATTGTTGTCCCGTAAATAGCGGCGGATCTCACCGATGATCATCGGGACCGCATAAGTGGAAAACTTGACATTCTGTGACAGATCAAAATTGTCAATCGCCTTCATCAAGCCGATACACCCGACTTGGAAAAGGTCGTCCACATTCTCCCCCCGGTTGTTAAACCGCTGGATCACACTGAGCACCAAACGGAGGTTGCCCTGGATCATCTCCTCGCGGGCCTGTTTCTCACCGGTTTTGATCCGCCCCAACAGTTCCCGCATCTTTGTGTTGCTCAATACCGGCAGTTTCGAAGTGTTCACGCCACAAATCTCAACTTTGTTCGGGATCATTGTTCTCCCTCCACAGGCTTTCGGCCGTTCCTTACTAGGATTATTGCCATTATTTTTGGTGGATATACTTCGTCGCCCCGGTTTATTTGAAAAAATAGGTAATTAAAACCAACAAAAAAGACCGGTCCTACCGGTCCTTGTGCTCCGTTTTCCCCAGGCGATAACCGTAATTACGCTTGTAAAACTCCATGTACGCGCCGGACAGGATCGCCTCCCACCATTGGCGGTGCTTGAGATACCAGCCGACGGTCTGGGCCAGGCCTTCCGCAAATGGAATCGCTGCCTCCCACCCCAACTCCGCCCGGATCTTATCAACCGCCACCCCGTAGCGCCGGTCATGGCCGGGCCGGTCCGCCACATAACGGATCAGGTCCTCCGGTTTGCCCAGCAGATCCAGGATGAGCCGCACCACCTCCCGGTTGGTCCGTTCGCACCGGCCACCAATGTTATAAACCGTTCCCGGCCGCCCGTCCCGCAACACCCGTTCAAGGGCACGGCAATGATCGTCCACGTGGATCCAGTCCCGTACTTGCTGCCCGTCGCCATAGAGGGGAACTGGTTCATCCCGGACCGCGTTGATGATCGCCAGCGGGATCAGTTTCTCCGGAAACTGGTATGGCCCATAGTTATTGGAGCAACGGGTAATCAAGACCGGCAGTCCGTAAGTTTTGTAAAAAGCCAACACCAGCAGATCGGCCCCAGCTTTGCTGGCCGCATAGGGACTGTTCGGTGCCAAAGGCGATTCCTCGGTAAACAAGCCCTCCGGCCCCAGGGCGCCATAGACTTCATCGGTGGAGATCTGGAGAAAACGTTTCACCCCATATTGTTGGGCTAAAGCCAAGAGATTTAGGGTCCCGTTGATATTGGTCCGGGCAAAGACTAGTGGCGCCTCGATACTCCGGTCCACATGGGACTCGGCCGCAAAATTGACCACCGCATCCAACCCGGCGGCAAAGTAAGGTTCCAGCTTTTCCCGGTCATTGATATCGGCATGGAGAAAGCGATAGCCGGGATAAGCCGTAAAGCCTTCCATATTGGCCACGTTGCCGGCATAGGTCAAGAGATCCACATTGATCAAGGTGGTTTCCGGGTAACGGCGGAGAAAATAACGGATAAAATTACTCCCGATAAACCCGGCCCCGCCCGTCACCAAAATCCGCATCGGTCCCCGCCCCCTAACCGTCTTTCCGCCCCCAGTCGTAGGGGATTTTCATCCGCGTCGCCGGCACGTGCGGAGCAAGCCGGTACTCATCCGGCGCGGCGTAATTGTAGGGTTCGGTCGGACAGTTTAAAACCAGCGCCTCCTCTGCACTGATGCACTTAAACCCATGGTAGACCCCGGGCGGGATCTGGAGCAGTTTGGGATTGTGCACCCCCAGAAAAAACTCTTCCACTTTCCCCCGGGTCGGCGACCCCTCCCGGTCATCAAACAAGGCCACTTTCATCATCCCGGTCAAGACCGCAAAGTTATCGTACTGCTTCTTATGGTAGTGCCAGGCTTTGACCACCCCCGGATAGGCGGTGGTGATATAGACCTGGCCAAACCCCCGGAAAAACGGATCATCGCAGCGTAAAATCTCCATCAACCGGCCTCTTTCATCCGGAATCACCTTTAACTCTTTGACGACCACCCCTTCGATCACAAAAACAC
>JAAYHQ010000028.1 GCA_012727425.1 Bacillota bacterium | reverse complement strand
TATAACACGCGTCGCATCCAAAAACGTTTGGGTTATCTTAGCCCCATCGAATGGCTTAATTGCTATCATGAACTGGTTTCAGAAAGTGTCGCTTAATGAAATGTCCGGAAAAGTGTTGACTTCCCAAATGATCTATCCGGAGAAAGATAACCCGTTTGTGAAATTAGAACGTTTTGATACGATCCAGGAAGTTAAAGATTGGCTTGTCGCCCTCTATAATAAACTGCTGGATACGATGGAATTGTATTATTTGGATGAGAATTTGACGGATGTGACGCGGGCAGCCGTCCGCTTCATTCAGCGGAATTATCAAAAGCCGATTGGACTGCTGCATATTGCGGATGCAGTTGGCGTCAATTGTTCTTATATAAGTAAGTAGAAAATTCAAACAGGAGTGTGGCCAAGGGGTCGTGGAGTACCTCAATACTTTCCGTATCAAAAAGGCAAAAATCCTGATTGAAAATGGGGGGCGGACTATCAAAGAAGTGGCGGAAGAGGTTGGGTTTAGTAATTATAATTATTTCTTTAAAGTTTTTAAAGATTACTTGGGGATGACACCATTAACCTACGAAAGGTATTACCGCGAGCAACAGGAATGATCCCCAAGGCTGAGAAGGGGTTTAAAGATTATAATCAAGGAGGAAGAATAGATTGAAGGCGAAATGTATTATTGAGAAAGATTATACCATCGGGGATGTAGACCCCCGGCTCTTTGGCTCGTTCATTGAACATTTGGGCCGGGCGGTATATACCGGAATTTATGAACCCAGCCATCCAACAGCCAATGCGCAAGGTTTCCGTCGTGATGTTTTGGATTTGGTAAAACAGTTGAAAGTGGAGCTTGTGCGTTACCCCGGCGGGAATTTCGTCTCTGGCTACCAGTGGACGGATGGCATCGGGCCGGTGGATAAGCGGCCGAAACGCCTAGATTTAGCTTGGAAGGCAATCGAAACCAATGAAATCGGGATTGATGAGTTTGTTGATTGGTGCCGTTTGGCCGGGACAGAAGTAATGGCGGCGGTGAACCTAGGGACCGGAACGCCCGCCGAAGCAGCCAACCTGGTGGAGTATTGCAATCATCCGGGAGGAACCGCCTGGAGTGATTTGCGGCGGCAAAACGGCCATGCCGAACCCCACGGAATTAAACTTTGGTGCCTTGGGAACGAGATGGACGGACCCTGGCAGATCTGCCACCTGTCCGCCGAGGATTATGGGAAAAAAGCATTAGAGGCGGCAAAAATGATGCGGTGGGTTGATCCGACGATTGAACTGGTGGCTTGTGGAAGCTCAAACAGTGTTATGTCCACCTTCCCCGAATGGGACCGCATCGTTCTGGAGTATTTATACGAACAAGTCGATTATATCTCACTCCACAATTACTACGGTCATACCGATGTTGAAACGCTTGGCGATTTCCTGGCTTCCTTCTATGATATGGACCAGTTTATCCGGACCGTGGTGGCAACGGCCGATTATGTGAAAGCAAAAAAACGCAGCCGCAAGCGGTTGTATTTATCCTTTGACGAATGGAACGTCTGGGCCGACCGCAGTGTTACCTATGAGACTTGGGATTACGCTAAACCACGTCTAGAACAGATCTATAACCTGCAGGATGCCCTGGTTTTTGGTGGTCTGCTTTGCACACTCCTGAATAATGTGGACCGGGTGAAGATCGCTTGCCTGGCCCAGTTAGTGAATGCGATTGCGCCGATCTTGACTGAACCCGGTGGCGGAGTAATCAAACAAACCATATTCTACCCGTTTGCGCAAGTCTCAGCGCTGGGGAGGGGCGTTGTGCTTCGGCCGTTAATCTCATCCCCCCGGTATGAGTCGGTTTACGGAGATGTTCCTGTACTCCAGCTTTCAGCGGTTTATCGGGAGGAAGAAGAGGAAGTCGCCGTCTTTGTCCTCAACTGCGCTCAGGAAGAAGCGGTGGAGCTAAGTTTGGATTTCCGGTCATTCACTGCGGTTAATCCTCTGGAACATTTAGTATTAAACGGTCCCGATCTAAAAGCGGTCAATAGTTTTGCTGAACCGGATAAGGTCGTGCCCCGGCCTTTGGCGCTCCCGAATGGAGAGGGTAAATTAATAACGGTCGAATTACCCTGCCTTTCCTGGAATGTTTTGCGCTTTAAGACGAAAAAGTAAGCACAATTTAGCAATTATAAAAAAACTAGCCGCCGTTAGCAGGAATTCCCTTTTAAAGCTGCGAACCTAATAAGAGACTTGGTACCAGGGTTGTCGTCGACAACCCTGGTAAGTGTGGGGAATTTATTTACCGGAAACTTTGATGGAGGCGATCGGCAATGCGACATTTAGTGACAATAACTCTTGCTGTTTTCATGGTAGCGGCCATGGCGACAGTTGCTTACGGCGCTTGGGAGAATACGGTTTGGTTGGGCATCGATATAAATCAGAACGGGCGGGAGATGGGGTACCGGCATCAGGATGATGTGGCGACCAAGATTGTTTCCAGCCAAGTGCACGGCGAGTTCCGGTCGGAGATTCAGATCGGGAGTACACTTGTGGATTTTGGGAACAATACGGGTTTGTATGCCGCCGTTGGGGCCAGCCTCAATGGCCGTTTGGATTTTCTTTTTGGGGCCGGTTTTAATTACAGTCACTATTACTCGCCGTTTTTGTTGAGTGGCGGGGTTAAGTGCCTGGTCCCTTCGAAGTCGGTCGTTTATGAAGTGGAAGCTTTTTATCAGATTTTACCCCCGCTCTTAATCCATCTGGGTTACAGCAGTGATTCCAATTCCCTCTTTTTAGGTTTGGGGTTGTCCTATAACTGACCGGCACTGGAATTTTTATCCTCAATTGGCAACGGTTAAGGGGTTAAACACCTCCTCGGTATTATGTTATCATCATGATTAGACTGGTAACGCTTTTTGCGGCAAGGACGGATCAATTTATTGTAAAAGCGTTTGTGAACGGTAACGAACGGGAAAATTGGGTTACGAGAAGATCCGGAATGAAAAAACGCCGTGCCGAACTGGTAAAGCACGCATGAGGCGATGGGCAAAAAGCGTGTCACAATGGGAGGTGAAGAAGATGAACTTCTTGTTTTTTAACCCCAAAGCAAAACGTTGGGTGGCATTATTTACCTTATTATGCTGGATCGTACCGTTTCTGGGCGTAATAAGTTCTTCCATATTGGCACCGGTGCTGGCGGTAAACCAACCACAACAACCAAATCAGGGGGAACCGGTGCCGGAAGCGGCGGCCGACAAGACGGTGGCCGCCGGCGACCACCAAACGGAAGTGTCGGCGCCGGCAGCCACGGAGACGAAACACCACCAAGCCGGACCGGTATCCGTTCCGCCGCCACCGGCGCAACCTAAAACGGTGCCGGAAGCGGCGGCCGCTTCTGGTGGTGATAGCCGCGACGACGGGATCGATCTTCATCTTCTGGCCCGGGTGATTTACGCCGAGGCCCGGGGTGAACCCTTTGAAGGGCAAGTCGCCGTTGGGGCGGTTCTGATTAACCGGGTGCGCAATCCGAAATTTCCGAATGATCTATGGAGTGTTGTCTTTAAAAAAGGCGAATTTTGCACGGTCCGGGACGGGCAGATTTGGCTGGAACCGGACGCCACGGCCTACCGCGCCGCCCGGCTAGCCAAAGCCGGATGGGACCCAACCAACGGGGCCTTGTATTTCTACAACCCAAGCCGAACCACGTCCGCGTGGATCTGGTCGCGCACCGTTACCGCGCGGATCGGCCGCCATGTGTTTGCGGTTTGATCTTTATTTGACAAGTTGAAGGCAAGAAAGCCGATTGACGACCCTTTGGTGTTTATGGTAGTATTAATAAGGTAAGGAAGCGAGAGTGGCGGAATTGGCAGACGCGCTAGACTTAGGATCTAGTGGGTAACCGTAGGGGTTCAAGTCCCCTCTCTCGCACCAGAAAAGAACGGCGCAAGCCGTTTTCTTCTTTTACGCCAATTTTTAAGCAATTCCTTAACTTGACACAATACTATTGGGCAGTTAAAATTGAGACATGGTATTGGATGACGGAGGAAAGAGCCGATAAAACCGGATGGTTTTATCGGCTCCTCATTGCCATGGAGGTTTATTGGCACTACTGGTTATACTAAACCAGAAAATGTTAATTTCGAGACGGAAGGTAAGGTGGAAAATCATGCAGTCAACCCTTGAACAATTGGAGAACAACCGGGTTTTACTGAAGCTGGCGGCCGATCCGCAGGAAGTGGCCGACGCTTTTAACCAAGCTTATAAAAAAGTGGTGAAGCGCGTAACGGTGCCAGGTTTCCGAAAGGGGCGTGTTCCCCGGTTTATTTTGGAACAACAATTCGGCAAAGAGATTTTGTATCAGGACGCCGTGGAAATCCTGGTTACGAAGAGTTATTACGAGGCACTCGCCGAACATAAACTGGAACCGGTTGAAAATCCCAAGATTGATTTTGAAGGTGAGCTTGAAGAGGGTAAACCCTTTAAGTTCCAGGCCGAAGTGGAAGTGCTGCCCGAAGTCAAGCTTGGTGCCTATAAAGAAGTAGACGTCAAAAAGGAACAGCCGGTCGTGACCGACGAAGAAGTGGAACAGGAGTTAAAAGCGCTTCAGGAGCGCCACGCGGAACTGGTCGTGACCGAGAAGAAAGCGTTGGAGCAGGGTGATTTTGCCGTCATTGATTTTGAAGGATATTTAAACGAAAAGGCATTCCCCGGCGGCGCCGCTCAAGGATATACTATAGAAGTGGGGGCTGGCCGGTTTATCCCCGGGTTTGAAGAAGGGCTGATCGGAATGGCCCCGGGCGAAGAGCGGGATCTGAATCTCACTTTCCCCGAAGACTACCACCGACCGGAGTTGGCCGGGCAGGAAGTGGTCTTCAAGGTTAAACTGCACGAAATAAAAAAGAAAGAACTGCCGGCCCTTGACGATGAGTTTGCTAAGGAGCATGGAGAGTTCGCGACGCTGGCTGATTTGAAAGCCGATCTCCGCCAGCGCCTGCAACACTATAAAGAACACGAGGCCAACCGCAAGTTTGAAGAAGAAGTGATCAAGCAAGTGGTGGCCGGTAGTAATGTACAATTGACCGATACCTTGGTTAATCGGGAATTGGACCATATGATCCACCGGATGGAGCATGATCTGGCCGCAAGAGGGTTAAGATTAGAAGAGTATTTAAAGCATAACGAACAGACGCTGGAGCAGTTGCGGGACCAATTGCGTCCCCAGGCCGAGGAGCGGATCAAGACCGATCTGGTTTTGACGGCGGTGGCGCAGGCAGAAGGAATTACCGTCAGTGAGGACGAACTTAAGGAAAGAGTCGGTTATTTGCTCCAGTTTTATCCCCCGGAGGTCCAAAAAGATATTTTGAAGGGTAAGAACCGGGACTTTATTGAGAGCGTCCGTTCTTCTCTGGAACGGGAAAAGACGGTTCAACTTCTCGTCGGGTTCGTGGCCCCGGAAGAAGAAACGGTGCCGGCGGCCACTGTTGACGAAAAAGAGGGAGAGGTGAAGGAAGAATGAATTTAGTCCCAATGGTGGTTGAACAGACCAATCGCGGGGAACGGGCCTATGACATTTTTTCCCGCTTGCTCAAAGAGCGGATCGTCTTTATTGGTGGTCCGATCGACGACACGATGGCCAATTTGGTGGTGGCGCAGTTAATTTACCTGGAGAGTGAAGATCCGGATAAGGATATTTCGGTGTATATTAACAGCCCCGGTGGCGTAATCTATTCTGGATTGGCGATCTACGACGCCATGCAATACGTAAAACCTGAGGTTTCCACCATCTGTGTTGGTTTTGCCGCCAGCATGGCCGCTTTGTTACTGAGTGCGGGGGCGAAAGGCAAGCGGTATGCGCTGCCCAACTCACGGGTGATGATTCACCAGCCGTTGGGTGGGGCCGAAGGGCAAGCCTCAGACATTGAGATTCAAGCCCGCGAAATTCTGCGCTTGCGTGAGGTGACCAATGGAATTATTGCCCGCCATACCGGAAAAAGTATTGAACAAGTCGCCCAGGACGTGGACCGTAATTACTGGATGAGTGCCGAAGAGGCCAAAGCCTACGGCATAGTCGATGAAATCATCGATAAAAGAAAACTGAAGTAGTGGGATGAGTATTTTCGTGGCAGGCGCTTAATTCCAAGAGAAAGAGGTGGTGAGATGTTCAAGTTCGGGGATGATAAAGGACAGTTGAAATGTTCTTTCTGCGGAAAAGCCCAGGAACAAGTGAAGAAACTCATCGCTGGACCGGGAGTGTACATCTGCGATGAATGTATCGAACTCTGCAACGAGATTATCGATGAAGAACTAACTGACGATACCGCCTTCGATCTGGAAAACATCCCGAAACCGGCGGAGATTAAAGCCATTCTTGATCAGTATGTGATCGGGCAGGAAGAAGCCAAGAAAGTCCTTTCGGTTGCCGTTTATAACCACTATAAAAGGATTAACGCCGAAGGGATGTTCGACGATGTCGAGCTCCAAAAGAGCAACATCTTGATTATGGGACCGACCGGTAGCGGGAAAACACTGCTGGCCCAGACTTTGGCCAAGATCCTTAATGTCCCTTTTGCGATTGCAGATGCCACCTCGCTTACGGAAGCCGGTTATGTGGGCGAAGATGTTGAGAATATACTGTTAAAACTGATCCAGGCCGCCGATTATGATGTGGAAAAGGCGGAGAAGGGGATCGTCTATATCGACGAAGTGGATAAGATCGCCCGGAAGACGGAGAACCCCTCGATTACCCGGGATGTTTCCGGAGAAGGGGTTCAGCAAGCTTTGCTGAAGATCCTGGAAGGAACGGTGGCTTCAGTTCCACCCCAGGGGGGAAGGAAACACCCGCACCAGGAGTTTATCCAGCTTGACACCACCAATATCCTCTTTATTTGCGGTGGGGCCTTTGACGGTCTGGAAAAGATCATCGAAAACCGGGTCGGCAAAAAGACGATGGGCTTTGGTGCCGATATCCAGTCGAAGCAAGAGAAACCCATTGGTGAGCTCTTACGACAGGTGATGCCGGAGGATCTTTTGAAGTACGGGCTGATTCCGGAGTTTATTGGCCGCTTGCCGATCATCGTTTCTCTGGATCCATTGGATGAAGAGGCTCTGGTGCGAATTTTGACCGAGCCGAAAAACGCCCTGGTGAAACAGTTCAAGAAGATGTTGGAGTTGGATGGGGTGGAGTTGGAATTTACCCCCGAATCCTTGCAGGCCATTGCCGCCCGGACGATGAAACGGAATGCCGGGGCCCGCGGTCTCCGGGCCATTATCGAGAAGTTGCTCCTCGATGTGATGTTCGAGGTTCCCTCCCGGGCCGACGTGAAAAAATGTGTGATCACCAAAGAAATGGTGGAAGGACTCCAGGAGCCGTTGCTTTCCACCAGCACGGAACCGCGCAAGAAAAAAAAGGAAGAATCGGCATAGAACCCGCTGGACAGCGGGTTTATTTTTTGGTAAAAACTCATGAAAATAGCACGGTTGGGGATAATATACGGGAAGTTGGGATCTGGGAGGGAAAATGAACGATGAGTTACGCCGGGAGCATTTTGGGTTTGATCAACCTTTTTTTTGCCATCGTGATTGGCCTCTATTTTTGGAATCTTTTACGAGCGCAGCAGGGAACGAAGATCGCGGTGGACCGGGAAGCCAAAAAAGAGCTGGAAAAGCTGGGGCGTTTGCGGGCGATCTCTCTGACGGAACCCCTGGCGGAAAAAACCCGGCCCGCCAGCTTTGAGGAGATCATCGGCCAAGAAGACGGACTGAAGGCGTTACGGGCGGCGCTGTGCGGGCCGAACCCGCAACACCTGTTGCTCTACGGGCCACCGGGGGTAGGGAAAACCGCCGCCGCCCGTGTGGTTTTGGAAGAGGCTAAACAAAACCCGCTGTCGCCGCTGAAAAGTACGGCCAAATTTATCGAAGTGGATGCGACCACCGCGCGCTTTGATGAGCGGGGCATTGCCGATCCGTTGATCGGTTCGGTCCACGATCCGATCTACCAGGGGGCGGGCCCGTTGGGGATGGCCGGGATCCCCCAGCCGAAACCGGGGGCGGTGACCAAAGCCCACGGCGGCATTCTCTTCATTGATGAGATCGGCGAACTCCATCCCTACCAGATGAACAGGTTATTGAAGGTTTTGGAAGACCGGAAAGTCTTCTTTGAAAGTGCCTATTATAGCTCGGAAGACCATAACATTCCTTCCCATATTCATGACATTTTCCAGAATGGTCTACCGGCCGATTTCCGTTTGATCGGAGCGACCACCCGCCAACCCCATGAGCTTCCGCCGGCACTCCGCTCCCGTTGCGTCGAGATTTTCTTCCGGGCGCTCACTCCGGAAGAGATCCAACAGATTGCCCGGAACGCCGTCGCGAAGATCGGGTTTGAGCTGGAAGAAGGCGGCCTTGAGATTATCAGTAAATATGCGCATAACGGACGGGAGAGTGTCAACATGGTACAGTTGGCCGCCGGGCTGGCGCTGACTGAGGGGCGGAAGTTGATCCGGCGGAAGGATCTGGAGTGGGTGGTGAGCAGCGGCCAGTATACGCCGCGCCCGCACAAGAAAGTTCCGGCCAAGCCCCAAGTGGGTTACGCCAACGGTCTGGCGGTTTATGGGCCAAATCTGGGGATGCTGGTGGCCTTGGAGGCCACGGCGCTTCCGGTAGCAGACCGGCCGGGGCGGGTGATAACCACGGGGGTTATTGAAGAGGAAGAGATGGGCGAGTACGGGCGGACGGTCCGGCGGCGGAGTACGGCCCGGGAATCGGTGGAAAATGTGTTAACGATCTTAAAAAAATATTTCCATCTTGATTCCACCAAATATGACCTGCATATAAATTTCCCCGGGGGGATACCACTGGATGGTCCGTCGGCCGGTGTGGCCCTGGTTACCGTGGTTTATTCCGCCCTGACCGGCAAACCCGTGGATAATTTGGTGGCGATGACCGGGGAGGTTTCCATCTTAGGGACGGTCATGCCGGTGGGCGGGATTGTTCCCAAGCTCAAAGCGGCCAAGGAAGCCGGTGCCAAGCGGGTCCTGATCCCTGCCGAGAACTGGCAGGATTCCTTTGCGGACGAAACCGGGTTAGAGATTATTCCGGTCCGCCGGATTGAAGAGGTTATCCAATGGGCTTTCCGGCCGGATTCGGCAGGAGAAACGGCGGAGGAACCGGCGGGGCAAAAAGAGGCAATGACATGTGAGACACGACCGGAGCAATACCGACCAGCCCAGGGCGGGAAGGAAGAACTGGTCGTTGCGGCCGGCGGTTGATAAAGCAGTCCCCCTTTTTGAGCGGGGTTAGGCTATGGTATACTAGCATAAAGGGGGTCGGTTTGATGACAGTTTTGCGGCCACGGCCCAGGATCGCCTGGGCGTTGGGTGGTGGGGGGGTGCGTGGTTTTGCCCACCTTGGGGTCCTCAAGGTTTTACAGGAAGAGGGGATCCCCGTGGATGCACTGGCCGGAACGAGTATGGGGGCGGTGATGGCGGCGCTTTTTGCCGCCGGGACCGATCTGAAATACTTGGCGGCTTTAGCAACCCGGATCGCCTGGGAAGACTTTATCGACCTCCGGTTTCCCCGCTACGGACTGGTCGAAGGGAAACGGCTGATCCCATTAATCCGGTTACTGACGAAGCGCAAAAGGCTGGAGGAATTGGCGGTTCCGGTGCGGATTGTTGCCACCGATCTGTTCACCGGCGAGGAGGTTGTTTTTACGCAAGGCCCCCTCGATCTGGCGGTGCGGGCTTCGATCTCGATTCCCGGCGTCTTCACGCCGGTCCCCCATGGTGAGCGCCTGCTGGTCGACGGCGGACTGGTGGCGGGTGTTCCGGTGATCGCCGCGGCGGCGATGGGCATGGATCTGGTCTTTGCTGTATACGTGGGCGGTGATTTGGTTCCGGAACCGCCGCGGAGCGTCTTTGACATTCTTTACCGCAGTTCGGAGATTATGATGCACAAGTTGGACGGGATCCAGTTGCAACATGCCGATTTCATCCTCGCACCGGAGGTGGGGGATGTGGGTACCCTCCAGTTTTCGCGGGTGGAGGAGTGTATTGCCCAGGGTGAAGCCGCCGCCCGGAAGGCTTTGCCGGCGATGCGCCGGATCATTGCGGAGTTTCAAAGCGGCCGGGAAAAAGCGGCCGGGGACCGGTTTTAGCGGAAGGGGTTGACCGTGGTGGAGCGTTTCTGGAAAAATCTACTACTCGTCCTCGTGATTACTTTGTGTCTGATTCAGCTCCTCCTGTTGCTTCCGTCCTTCCGGGCCACTTTTTGTGTGGTGGAACAGTTGGAGGGGCAGCCGGTGCACGGGCTATATTAAAAAATGGCAAGAATGCCTGCTGCCATCTTGCGTAAAGCGGGGAAATATGTTAGATTGTATGGTAAAAAGGCAAGACGGTAGTGTGGCAGCTTACATAAGGGAATTGCGGAACGAACGGGCGGAACGGCCGGTGGTCCGTTGACCTGATGGTTGCGGTTGAACACTGCAACCTCTCCCCGTTAAAAGGGCAGTTCCCGACCGGGTAAAGCTTAGTTTGCAGGCACTCCGTGGGGTGCTTTTTTTATTACCGGGGGTGATGTAAGCGATGAGCGGAAACAGTAAAGAAGTGGCGGCGGCGGCTCTCAAAATGGCGATCAGCCGTTCGCGGGAGGAAGAACGGCTCTTCAAGGAGATGCTGCGGGAAGAGCAGATCCGGGCTGCGGCGGTCGATTTTGGCGGGGAAATGATGCAGTCGGTGAAGACCATAATTGAACGGGCGGTGGTCGCTGCCAAGCGCGAGTATTTGGTGGGGGATACCCATGCCGAAGAGGGTGCGGTGGCCGGGGCCACCCATGAGGCGTTGCAGCAGATTATCCCGAAGGCTTTCGGTTTGAATCTGGGCGGAAAAATCGGCTTGGCCCGCCGGGGTGATCACCTGAGCGTGGCGGTCTTTTGTGCCGTCGGCCTCTTGCATCTCAACGAGGTGGCGGTCGGCCTCGGGCATCGGGCGCTTAAATAGAACCGCGGGTGAGAGCGTCTTGCTCTACTTGCGCTCAGACCGCCAGTCAATTCTGCGGTATAGCGGTCCGTTCTCCGGCAAGGGTGCCCATATAAAATAGAGCTCAGTGGGAGTAGTTTTTAGGTTGTGCTTAATCAGTTGGTTAATTAAGGAGCCGTGAAGCAGGATCTGGAGAGGAGGAGACGGGTGGAGACGGTAAAAGCGTTTCGGGGGGCAACCACGGTTGACGCCAATACACGGGAAGCGATTCTGGCCGCAACGCGTGAGTTGCTGACCGAGATGATCGCGCGGAATAAAATCGACCCCCGGCGGGTGATCAGTGTTTTTTTCACGGCGACGCCCGATCTAAATGCCGCTTTCCCGGCGGAAGCCGCCCGCCAATTAGGCTATAACGACTGGGCGTTGCTGGACAGTGTCGAGATGGCCGTTCCCGGGTCTTTACCCCGCTGTATCCGGGTTTTAATCCATGCTTACCACGGTGGTCCCGGTCAGGAGGTGCAACATGTCTATTTACGCGAAGCCAAAACGCTCCGTCCCGACCGGGTCGCCGCCCGTGACTAGGTTTTGTCTGGTTCGCCACGGGACCACCGATTGGAACCGGGAGAACCGTATCCAAGGGCGCACGGATACACCCTTGAACGAACAGGGCCGGAAGGAGATTGGCCAATTGGCCGCAGCACTCAAGGACGAGGGCTGGGAGGTGGTCGTCGCCAGCGATCTGCAAAGAGCCGCGGAAAGCGGCGAGATTATCGGCCGGGTGCTCGAGATTCCGGTTTTTTTCCACAAAGGTCTCCGCGAACGGAATTTTGGACCGCTGGAAGGCTTAACAGCGGCGGAGATTGAAGCAAAGTACCCGGAAGGCAGTGACCATCTGTCATTGCCGGAATTGGAAACGCGCACCCAGATCGAAGCGCGGGCGGTAGCGACAATGTCGATGTTGGCGACTGTTTTTGCGGGACGGCGCGTGCTTGTTGTCTCCCATGGCGGTTTTATCCGGGCTTTCTTCCGGGCCGGGCTGGGCCTGATCCGCAAGTCGCCCGCCAATGCCGAACGGGTGGTCGTGGTTTGGAACGGAACATGGCAGTTGGTGGAGGGAGGAAGGAGAAATGACGGTTGATAAATTGATTCGCCGGGAGATCCTGGGGATTACCCCGTACGTTCCCGGCAAACCCATTGAGGAAGTGCAGAGGGAATTGGGGCTGCAGGAAGTGGTGAAGTTGGCTTCCAACGAAAACCCCCTCGGGCCTTCGCCCCGGGCGGTGGAGGCGGCAACGGCAGCCCTGGCGGACACCCATCTTTATCCCGATGGCAACTGTTACCTGTTAAAAGAAGCTTTGGCTGCGGAACTTGGGGTTAAACCCGAGGAGATCATTGTCGGCAATGGTTGCGACGAGGTGATCAAACTAGTGGCCGAGGCCTTCTTTCGGCCGGGAGACGAGGTGATCGTGGCCGATCCGACCTTTGGCGAGTACGCTTACGCCACGCAATTGATGGGGGCCCGGCTGGTTAAGGTCAAAGGGGAGGATTTGGGCCATGACCTGGATAAGATGGCGGCGGCTGTGACTGCGCGGACCAAAGCGATCTTTGTCTGTAATCCAAATAATCCAACCGGAACAATGAACACCCGGGCCGAAATGGAAGCCTTCATTGCCCGCATTCCCCCGGAGGTCTTGATCATTGTCGACCAGGCCTATTACGAATATGTGGAGGATGCGGCTTACCCCAACGGGATCGAGTTCAAAGGGGACGGGCGGGTTCTGACCCTGCGGACTTTTTCTAAGATTTACGGCTTGGCCGGTTTGCGGGTGGGCTACGGCGTCGGGGATCCGGACCTGATTGCTTATCTCAACCGGGTCCGTGAGCCCTTCAATGTAAACCGCGTCGGGCAAGTCGCCGCCGTTGCGGCGTTGGCCGACCGGGAACACGTGGCGCGGAGCCTGGAAATGAACCGGCGGGGGATGGAGCAGATCGGGCGGGGTTTAACCAATCTTGGACTCACTTATACGCCCAGTGTGGCTAATTTCATCCTCTTTTCCACACCGTATCTGGCCACACAGGTCTTTGAGGAGATGATGAAGAGAGGGGTGATCGTCCGGCCGGCCCACATCTTCGGTTTACCCTGGCAGATTCGGGTGACGATCGGGACCGAAGAACAGAACGCCAAGTTCTTGACTGTGCTCGAAGAGGTGTTGGCTGTTCTGGAGAAAGAGGTATAAGGGTTTATTTATACTTTTTGCTTTGTTCGGCACAAGCAAGAAAGATTCTTTCTTTATGGTAGGATGGTAGAAAGGTAGGAAAGGATGAGGGTGTCATGATTATTATCATGTCCCGGACTGCTTCGGAGGAGCAGATTGCCCGGGTCCAGGAGCAACTGCGCAATGCGGGTTTTGGGATCCATCTGTCGCAGGGCGTGGAGCGAACGATCATTGGTGCCATCGGCGACCGTAGTCCAGATTTGATACCAACGGTGGCTGCGATGGCGGGCGTGGAAAGGGTTGTTCCGATTTTAAAACCCTTTAAGTTGGCCAGCAGGGACTTTAAGTCCGTTTCCACACAGGTCAAGGTGGGGGAGGCGGTTTTTGGCGGGGAAGAAGCGGTCCTGATCGCCGGTCCCTGCGCGATCGAGGACGAAGAGCAGCTTTTGTCCACTGCCCAGCAGCTTAAAGCGGTCGGGGGTAAAATCCTCCGGGGTGGGGCCTTTAAGCCACGGACTTCGCCCTATTCCTTCCAGGGCTTAAAGGCGGAAGGTCTGAAGCTCATTCAGGAGGTGGCGAAGGCCACCGGTTTGGCCGTGGTGACCGAGGTGGTCTCCCCCCATGAAGTGGAATTGGTCGCTCAGCACGTCCAGATGCTGCAGATCGGTGCGCGCAACATGCAGAATTTTGCCCTCCTGCAGGAGGTGGGCCGGGCTAAAATCCCGGTGCTCTTGAAAAGAGGGATGGCGGCGACGATCGAAGAATGGCTGATGGCCGCCGAGTATATCATGAAAGAAGGTAATTACCAGGTAGTCCTCTGTGAACGGGGGATCCGCACTTTTGAAACGGCCACCCGGAACACCATGGATGTCAGTGCCATTGCTCTGGTTAAGGAATGGAGCCACCTGCCGGTTATTGCTGACCCGAGCCACGCGGGTGGACGTCGTGATCTGGTGCTGCCCCTGGCCCGGGCCGCGTTGGCCGCGGGGGCCGACGGTTTAATGGTGGAAGTGCACCCCCGGCCGGAAGCCGCCCTCTCCGACGGACCCCAGTCCCTTGATTTTCCCCAGTTCCATACCCTGGTTCAAGGGATCATCCCAATTCTGGAAGCAATGGGGAAACGTCTATGAACCGGCAGCGGATTGCTTTGATTGGATTGGGGTTGATCGGCGGTTCGCTGGGGCTCGCCCTCTGCCGGCAACGGCGGAATCTCTGGGTGGTTGGGTATGACCCGGTGGCGGCTACTTGCCGGGAAGCCCTTGCCCGGCAGGCGGTGCACGAAATTGCGGAGAGCGTTACCGCAGCGGTAGAGGGGGCGGACCTGGTTGTCCTGGCCGTCCCGGTGGAAAAGATGGCCGAAGTGGTATTGGCGGCGGCGCCGGCCCTGGCCCCCGGAACGATCCTGACGGATGTGGCCAGTACGAAAGGGCAGCTGGCTCAGGAGTTGCCGCCGTTGTTGCCGGAGGGGGTTTATTACGTTGGCGGCCATCCGATGGCGGGAAGCGAACAATCGGGGCTGGCCGCTGCCGACCCTTTTCTTTTTCAGAATGCCGTCTATCTTTTGACTCCGGCACCGGAGACGCCCCGGGCTGTGCTGGCCACTTTGGAAGAGTTTATCCGGATGGTCGGTGGACTCCCCTTGCTTCTGACCCCGGAAGAACATGATTTAATGGTGGCGGTGGTGAGCCACCTGCCCCATTTAGTCGCGGCCGCACTGGTCAATGTGGCGGTGGATTTCAACGCGCAGTATCCGGGCACCCTGTCCTTGGCGGCCGGGGGTTTTCATGACACGACCCGGGTGGCGATGGGTTCCCCGGCTTTATGGCGGCAGATCTTGGCGTCCAACCGGCACGCGCTCCTCTTGGCCCTGCGGGCTTTGGCGGCCGAGGTGGATGCTTTTGCGGCCGCTTTATCCGCCGGCGAGTTGGAGGAGTTGGAAGCCCGGCTCCGCCGGGCGGCGACGGCCCGGACGGAGCTCCCGGCCCGGAAAAAAGGTTTTTTAACCCTTCTCCATGAGTTGGTGGTGGTGATTGAGGACCGGCCGGGGGCGATTGCGGAGGTGGTTGAGATCATCAAAACGGTTAATATCAAGGACATCGAGATCCTGCGCGTCCGGGAGGGTGAAGGGGGTACCCTCCGGTTGGCCTTTGAGAACGAAGAGGCGTTGAACGAAGCGGTCCGGCTCCTCCGCGCGCATGGCTTCCAAACGCAAGTGCGAGGGGGGCCAGGCCGATGAAAGTTTTTGTTGGACCGGCTTCCCGTCTCCAAGGGAAAGTACGGGTTCCACCGTCCAAAAACTATACTTCACGGTACATATGGGTTTCCGCTTTGGCGGAAGGGGAATCGGTGGTTCGGGATCCGGCCACCAATGATGACGCCCGCGCCCTGCTGGCCTGTTGTCAGCGCTTGGGGGCAAAAGTCCAAGTGGACGAAGGAACAGTGCGGATCAGCGGTTTTGGGCGTAATCCCCGGTCGCCGGGGGTTTTGGACCCGGGCAACGGGGGCCTGATTCTCCGTCTGCTCTTACCGGTTGGTTTGCTGTTACCGGAGGTCCACTATACCACGTCTTACCCGGAATCGTTGGGCAAGAGGCCGCAAGGTCATTTGCTCGCGGCCCTTCGCGACTTGGGGGCCGAGGTTGAGGATGTGGACGGGCACCTTCCCATTACCATCCGGGGCGGACGGCCCTTAACCCGGCGGACCGTGGTGGTTTCCGGCCGGATCAGCTCCCAGTATGCCACGGCTTTGCTGATGATCGCCCCGCTCCTGGGCGGACTCAGCCTGCAGATTACAGAAGGGCTTGTCTCCCGGCCGCCGCTGGCCACGACGCTCCAGGTGATGGCGGAAGCCGGGGTGACCCCGCAAGCGGACTGGGCCCAACTGCGCTTTACGGTTCCGGCTGGCGACTACCAGCCCGGTGTTTACCATGTACCGGGGGATTATCCGGCCGCCTCGGCGATCCTGGCGGCGGCCGCCCTGGTTCCTTCGGCGGTCACCCTTTACCCGCTCAACCCCGCCGACCGGCAAGGCGAGAAACAGGTCATTCCTTATCTCCAGCAGATGGGGGTGGCAGTCGCCAGGAACGGGCAGGAAGTGACGATCCGGGGAGGCTCCCCCCTCCGGGCCGTTGATTTCAACGGCGAAGAGGCGATTGATGCTGTTTTGTCCATGGCGGCCGTTGCCTGCCTAGCGGAGGGGACCACCACCTTCTCTCAGGTGGCGAATCTCCGCTGGAAAGAATCGGACCGGATTGGTGATTTAGCCCGGGGGTTGCGCCAAATCGGGGTGGCGGTGACCGAAACCGCCGACGGCTTTGTTATTTCCGGAAACCCCGCGGGTTATGAAGGCGGGATTGAGCTTGATGGTTGCCAGGACCACCGCTTGATCATGACCTATGCGGTTCTGGCCTTACGGACCCGGAAAGGATTGGTGATTAACGGGGCCGAGCATGTCAGCAAATCTTATCCCGGCTTTTTCACCGCCCTCCAAGAACTGGGGGCGACGGTCGAAGTAAAGGAAGATAATTGAGATCATAAATCCTTAGGAGACAGCAACGAATGGCGTTAGATCTGCATACCCACACGGTATACTCGGATGGACTTTCCACCCCGGAAGAACTGGTGAAAAGGGCAAAAGCAAAGGGCCTGACCGGAATTGCCCTCACCGATCATGATACGGTTGACGGAATCCCCGCTTTTCTTGCGGCCGGCCGTGACCATGGTCTCGTCTGCATCCCGGGGGTGGAGCTCTCGACCGAACTGGAAGCAGTGGAGTTTCACATCCTCGGTTACCAAGTGGACCATACCCATGCGGGTTTAAGAAAGCGTTTGAAGCAGGTACTGGCCGCGCGACGGGACAGGGCCCGGAGGATGCTCACCCTTTTGGCCCGGTACGGCCTGGAATTGTCGTGGGAAGAGATCGTGGGGACAAAACCCAACGCTTTTGTGGGACGCGTTCAGATCTACCGGGCGTTGAAGGCCAAAAAACTGATCGGCCCCGATGAGGACCGGAAAGCCTTCAACTACCTGTTGGGGCCCGAAGGGGTTGCCTATGTGCCCCACCGGGAATTGTCCACCCTGGAGGCGATCACTCTGATCCGGGACGCGGGGGGGTGGCCGGTTTTGGCCCACCCGGGCCGCATGGGGGAAGACCGTTTACTGCCCACTTTGGTCGAGCACGGCCTGGCCGGTTTGGAAGTATACTATCCGGAGCATTCACCGGCAGTGACCGCCAAATATCTGGCGTTGGCCCGGGATTATGGGCTGTTTGCGACCGGTGGCTCCGACTACCACGGTGTCCCGGCGGAACGGGACTTGGGTGCTGGGCGGATCGAGGAGATGGAGGCATATTTACCGTTTTTATGGCAATAATGTTTATACTTATACCATGTCTTACTAGGAGGATCGGTTTGAAGAAGCAGAAAAATTGGCTCCAGATTCTTGTTTGGTGGTTAAAAGGCGTGATCACCCTGGAAGAAGGGTTTTATCTTCTGGGACAAAGCTTGAAGACGACCAGGCTTTTTGCGCTGTTTCCCCTCAAGAAGTCCCAGTATAACATCTAGGAACCCATCAGGAACAGCCATGAGTCCAGCATTGTCGACCGTGCGTGAAAGCAAAGGGAACCCAAAAGCCGCAAAATACCCCTTTACTTTGCGGTTATTATAAGTTATAATAACATATGATTGTTCAAGGGCGAATAGCTCAGTTGGGAGAGCACTTGCCTTACAAGCAAGGGGTCACAGGTTCGAGCCCTGTTTCGCCCACCATCCTTTTGGAGCTGTAGTGTAGTTGGTTAACATGCCAGCCTGTCACGCTGGAGATCGCGGGTTCGAGTCCCGTCAGCTCCGCCAGAACAAAAGTCCGCTCGACGAGCGGTTTTTTTATGCCCACGACCCCCCGGCCCAACCGGCCGCCCGCAAGTCGGGTCCGTACACCATCTGGACGTAATGGTTGTTCCGGACGATCCGGGCGTAATTGGCTTCCACTTTTTGGACATAGGGGGCCCCGATCGCCATTAAGCGTTCAAGGGTGCGGTTGGGTCCGGCGTTATAACCCGCCAGGGCCAGCACGGTATTGCCGTTAAACCGGCGCAAGAGATAGTTCAGGTATTTGGCGCCGGCTTGTAAGGTGTCCCGCCAGTTGTTGAAGTCGCCTTCTTTCATCATCATTTTGAAGGTCCCGTAGCGCACTTGGACCAACCCGCGTTCCCCGACCGCACCGACGGCCTGCGGGTAAAAACTGGATTCGGTTTCGGCGACGGCCAGCAGTAAAAAGGGATTAAGCTTATTCTCGTGGGCACAGTGGAGCAGGGCGTAGGATATTTCGGTGGCCTGTTCGGAACTGATTTTACTCCGCTTTTGGATATGCTCTTTGATCTTTTGTGCTTCAGAGAAGACTTCGTGGACCACTTCCAGTTCGGCCTTTAATTGGGTCAGGGCGCTTTCAAGCGTTTCCATCCGCGCGGCCAGATGGTGTAGCTTTTGTTCCGTGCTGATTATATAGGAAGCAAAAAAACAAAGGCCGACGAAGATTATGAAGCAGAAGGACAGGACGGTTGGGAACATTGGTTGGGTCCCCACCGTTCTTTTTAGTGTTTTTTCGCGCATCATAATTAAGGAACTCCTCCTTTTCCCTTTGATCGAAGCGGGAGTGTTGATTTTGATTTCCACAGGTGAATCGGGTTGCCGAATAAGGCTTTTTTTCCGTGACACCCCGGTGATTGTCGATAATCACCGGTAATAGATATAATTGCCAATAATTTACCTTTTTATACCATAAAACCGGCCCGAAGCGGAAAATAAGTTTTCAAAATTATCTTTTGTGGTATAATAGAAATACTTTCGAGGAGAAGGTACCGGTGAGCAAGATGTGGAAAAGATTCTGTCCTGCCTTACACCTGCAAAAACTGGCCGATTTGACGCCGGATGTTTTGCAGGCGCGCGGTTTAAAAGGAGTAATGCTTGACCTGGATAATACACTGGTGGAATGGGGTCAAGTGCAGATTGCGCCGGAGACTGCGGCTTGGGTTCAGGAGATGAAAAACGCCGGCTTAAAATTGTGCATCATCTCCAATGCCTTGGAAGACCGGGTCAAAATCGTCGGGGAGAAACTGGGTATCCCCTGGGTGGCCCGGGCGGTTAAACCGCGGAAATCGTCGTTTAAAAAGGCCCTGGCGCTGCTGGGCACTGCCCCCGGGGAGACAGCGACGGTGGGGGACCAAATTTTCACCGACGTCTGGGGCGGTAACCGCATGGCTCTGTTTACCATTTGGACGCGGCCGCTCAGCCAGCGGGAGCTGTTTTTTACGAAAATGGTCCGGCGTTTAGAAAAATTAGTAGTTAAACAGTTAACGAAAAAGGGGATCATCAGTGATTAACAAGCAATGTCCCGGCTGTGGTGTTGTCCTGCAAGCGACCGATCCGGACCAGCCCGGGTTTTACATTCAGCCGGAGAACGCGGAAGTTGTCTTTTGCCAACGGTGTTTTCGCCTGCGCCATTATGGTCAATTAAAACAGAGGGCCGACGACAGGGCCGCGATCGAGCGGGAGATTCAAACGGCGCTCCAGAAGAGCGATTTCATCTTATTGGTGGCCGATGTTTTTGACCCGGAGGGCTCGTTACCCGTGGCCTGGGCCCGGCTGTTCACCTTGCCGGTGCTGATTGTGGTCAACAAGGCGGACCTTTTGCCGGCTCGGACACCGTGGGCCGAGATGACCACGTGGTTTCAAGCTTTATGGGACCGCCGTTTTCCCGAAGCTGAGCTTTTCGGGGTCAGGGTGCTTACAGCGCGGGGTCCAAAACCAGAACACCGGGCCAAGTTGAACGCGTTGAAAAAGGAATTAACCGGGAAAAAAGTGACGGTTTTGGGGGCGGCCAACGTGGGGAAAACCTCGCTATTGACTTCTTTGTTGGCTGCGGAGGACCGGAGAAAAGCGGAGTTACCGACCATTTCCCGGTTTCCGGGGACGACGCAAGGCACCTCCACCTGGAAGCTGTGCGACAATGAGTTGATCCTATATGATACCCCCGGTTTCCTGCCGGGGAGCAGGATGGGTGACCACTTTACTCCGGAGACAGCCAGCCGGCTTCTGCCGGAGAAAAAATTGCAGGTTAAACTCTGGAACTTACCGGCGGACGGCGCCGTTTTACTGGGGGGACTGGCCGGGATTTGGAACCAGTCGCCCGCCGCCCGGACGCTGGTCTTTTTTGCGGGGGAGCACACCACCGTGCACCGGAGCCGGGGACAAAAGGCGGAAGCATTACATAGAGAAAGCCCCGACTGGTTGCGGGTTTATACCTTGCAGGAACGGCCGGCCCGTTTTGAGGAACTGTTTTTTACGGTCCGGCCGGGTGAGGACCTTTATATTTCCGGTTGTGGTTGGGTGGCGGTCAAAGGAGAACCCGCCCGTTTAAGACTGGTGGTCCCGGCCGGGGTGGAGGTGGGAACCCGGCCGAGCCTGATTGGACGCCGCGAAGGTTAATGCTCGTCTTCATGCTCTTCCAAACCGGAAAGGATCTGTTGCAGTTCCGTTTCCCACCAGGCTTGGTGGTCTTCCAGTACGGAAGAATGGACCAAGGAGGTTGTCCGGCAGCGGGAACAGGTGATCGCCAACCTTTCTTCCCGGCGGACCATGATGTAATGGGGTGTTTCCAACTGACAGTGGGGACAGGAATAAATTTGACTGAGATTGGTTTCCAAGCGAGCCACCTCCACGCCATATTATTGCCATGACCAGTTTAAAAATAAACTGTTGATTGGCAGTTTAATTCTGGGGGCGAACGCCATGCTCACGGATGAGGCTTTACACTGGATTGCTTTGCATAAAGCACCAGGCATTGGGCCGAAGCGTTTTTACCGGCTGTTGGCGGCCTTTGGTACGGCCCGGGCGGCGTGGGAGGCGGAGCCGGACGCCCTGGCGAAAGTACTGGGACGTAAGGTCGCTGCCGGCTTGGTCGCTTTCCGCCGGACCTGTTCACCACCGGCCGAGGGGGAGAGGGTGTACAAAGCCGGGTGCCGGGTTCTCCTGGCGCGTGATCCGACTTACCCGGCCTTGTTGCGGCAGACGAGCGATCCGCCGCCGGTTTTGTATTATAAAGGAGAGTTTCAACCTTCGGATCGACTGGCGGTGGCGATCGTTGGTTCCCGCCGGGCGACGCCGCGCGGTCTGAACACCGCCCGGGAACTGGCGGCGGATCTGGCTGCCCAGGGCGTGACGGTAGTTAGCGGCTTGGCCCGCGGGATTGATTCCGCCGCCCACCGTGGCGCTTTACAGGTGGAAGGCGGGCGCACCATTGCCGTTTTAGGTTCGGGCCTTGACCGGGTCTACCCGCCGGAAAATGCCGGTTTGATGCAGGCCATTGCCGAACGGGCGGTGGTTTGTTCCGAGTTTCCTCTGGGGACGCCTCCTTATGCTGCGAACTTCCCCGCCCGTAACCGGGTGATTAGCGGGCTTAGTCTGGCCGTTACGGTGGTGGAAGCCACCGCCGACAGCGGTTCTTTAATTACGGCTGATTTTGCTTTGGAACAGGGCCGGGATGTCTTTGCGGTTCCGGGTCCGATCGAACGGGAAGGGAGTAGAGGGCCCCATGGTTTAATCAAACAGGGGGCTCTTTTGGTCGAAGGGGCCGAGGATATTTTGGCCGCCTTAAACCTGCCGTTGATGGCCGTCGGCGGGTCCGTGGCGGCGAGCACCGGTCCGGACCTGGCGTTGTCCCCGACCGAACGGAAAATCTGGGATCTGCTGGCGGCGGGGGAAACCCACATTGATGATCTGGTCCGCGCCAGCGGTCTGCCGGTCGCTACGGTCAACGCTGCTTTAGTGATGATGGAGATGAAAGCGGTTGTTTCGCAGGTGGCGGCGAAGACTTTCCGGCGTAACCGTTAGCCGTTAAAATAAACTGGGGAGAAAGGGAAAGAATAGAATACACTTAAATTGAGAACGAGCGCAATAAGGAGGTGCCTTGATGTCCGAGAAACTATTGATCGTGGAATCACCGGCAAAAGCCAAGACCATCAGCAAGCTACTGGGCCGCAGTTATCGGGTAAAGGCCTCCAACGGACATATTGTTGATCTGCCCCGGAGCCAATTTGCCGTGGACATTAAGAATAATTTTAAACCCAAGTACATAACGATTCGTGGGCGGGGGAAGATCATTAAAGAACTTAAAGAATCGGTGAAAAAGGTCGAACAGGTTTATCTGGCCACCGACCCGGACCGGGAAGGGGAAGCAATCTCCTGGCATCTGGCGCAGACCCTTGACCTGAACCCAGAGGCGCCCTGCCGAATTGAATTCCATGAGATTACGAAAAAAGCAATTCAGGCGGCGCTGGAAAATCCGCGGCCAATCGATTTGAACCGGGTCAATGCCCAACAGGCGAGAAGGGTGTTGGACCGCCTTTTCGGTTATAAGCTGAGTCCCCTCCTATGGTCGAAAGTGCGGCGCGGCTTATCGGCGGGACGTGTCCAATCGGTTGCTTTACGTTTAATCTGCCAGCGGGAAGCGGAGATCGAAGCTTTTCAGCAGGAAGAGTACTGGAGTATTACCGGTGATTTTGCCCCGGTCGGCCGGGAGCAGGACTTATTTTCCGCCAAGTTACTAAAGGTGAACGGTGAAAAGCCAAAGATTCCCGATGCGGAAACGGCCAACCAACTAAAACAGCGGATTGAAGCGGCGTCTTTCCGGATTACCGAACTGAAAAAGCAGGAGCGGCGGCGGAATCCGGCCCCGCCCTTTATCACCAGTACCCTGCAGCAAGAAGCCTCCCGTAAACTCGGGTTTAGTGCCCGGAAGACCATGTCCGTGGCGCAACAGTTATATGAAGGATTGGAGCTAGGCAGCGAAGGCAGTGTTGGTTTGATTACCTATATTCGCACCGATTCCGTGCGCGTCGCCCAAGAGGCGCAGGAAGCATGCCGGGCCGTGATCACTGGCAAATACGGCCCGGAGTATTTGCCGGCCAAACCGCCGGTCTACAAAACCAAGTCCACCATGGCCCAGGGAGCCCACGAGGCGATCCGGCCGACGGTGGTCGGACGCTTCCCCGATGAGATCAAGGCTTTTTTGACCCGCGATCAGTATCTGCTCTATAAGTTAATCTGGGAACGGTTTGTGGCCAGCCAGATGAAGGCGGCTGTTTTCGATGTGATCACGGTCGAACTGGAAGGAAACGAGTTTCTGTTCCGGGCCAGCGGCAGTAAGATTAAGTTTCCGGGCTTTTTAACCCTTTACCAGGAAGCCCAGGAGGATAAGGAAGAGGAAGAAGAAGGCGACCTGCCCGATCTCCAAGTGGAGATGGCCCTCACTTTGCACGCGGTCCGTTCGGAGCAGCATTTTACACAACCGCCGGCCCGCTACAGTGAGGCCATGTTGGTGAAGACCCTGGAAGAAAACGGAATTGGCCGGCCCAGTACTTATGCGACGATCATTGAAACCCTCCGGAAACGTAATTATGTGGTGATGGAGAACAAACGATTTAAACCGACCGAGTTGGGTTTAGTCGTGGACCGGCTTTTAAAGGAGAATTTTCCACGGGTGGTCGACCCGGATTTTACCGCCCGCATGGAAGAAAAGTTGGATCAGGTGGAAGAGGGGAAGGCCGATTGGGTGACGACGGTGCGCGACTTTTACGAACCTTTTTCGGCCGAGCTGAAGAAGGCGGAGGAAACGGTGGAACGGGTCCGGCTGGCCGATGAAGTCAGCGAGGTGCAATGTGAACACTGTGGACGGATGATGGTTTACAAGTATGGCCGTTACGGTCGTTTTCTGGCTTGCCCCGGCTATCCCGAATGCAAGAATATCAAATCCATCCAGAAAGAGACCGGCGTGGCCTGCCCCGCCTGTCAAAAGGGACAGCTCGTCGAGCGACGTTCGAAGAAAGGACGGAAGTTTTTCGGTTGTAACCAGTATCCGGAATGTGAATTTACCAGTTGGTATCCGCCGGTAAAAACCCCTTGTCCTGAATGTGGCGCTTTGTGTGTGCGGAAGAAAAGCAAAGCCAAAGGGGAGTATATTGCCTGTACCCGGCCGGACTGCTCCTACGAAGAGGCGGTGCCCGTAGCGGAGACAAAGCAGGAAGGAGGAACCGCCGATGCCTAAGCCGGTCTGGGTGGTCGGCGGCGGGTTGGCCGGAACGGAGGCCGCATGGCAGATCGCCAACTCCGGTTACGACGTTATCCTTTACGAAATGCGGCCGGGGCGGATGACGCCGGCCCACACCACGGCGTTCCTGGGTGAACTGGTCTGCAGCAACTCTTTAAAGGCAAATAACCTGGAGAACGCCTCGGGGCTTTTGAAAGAAGAACTCCGGCGCTTGGGTTCCTTATTAATGACCGTCGCGGAAGAGACGAAAGTACCGGCCGGCGGTGCCCTGGCTGTTGACCGGCACCGGTTTGCCGCGGGCATCACTGCCCGGATTAACGAACACCCCCGTATCAAAGTGGTGCGGACGGAAATCGCCGCGCTCCCTTCCGATCAACCGGCGGTGGTGGCCACCGGTCCCCTTACTTCCCCGCTGCTCTCCGCCTGGCTCCAGCAACTATTTGGTGAAGAATACTTCTACTTTTTCGATGCGGTTGCCCCGATCGTGACCCGCGAATCCCTTGATTTCAGCCGCATCTTTGCCGCTTCCCGCTACGGCCGGGGGGAGGCGGAGTATTTAAACTGTCCCATGAGCGAAGAAGAGTACACCCTGTTTTGGGAAAACCTGATCACCGCGGAAACCCACCAATCCCATTTGGGCCCGGCGGAGCAACGGTTCTTTGAAGGTTGTATGCCCGTGGAAGTGCTGGCCGCCCGGGGGAAGGATACCCTGCGTTATGGTCCGCTGAAACCGGTCGGTTTAACGGATCCGGCCACCGGGAAACGGCCCTACGCCGTTGTGCAATTACGGCCGGAGAACCGGGAGAAAACCCTCTACAACATGGTCGGTTTCCAAACCAATCTGCGCTGGGGGGAGCAACGGCGGGTTTTCCGGATGATCCCCGGGTTGGCGGCGGCGGAGTTTGTCCGTTACGGGGTGATGCACCGGAACTCCTTTATCAACACGCCCAAGTTGCTGACACCGGCGTTGCAGTGGAAAGGGGGGTGGCCCCTTTTTTTTGCCGGCCAATTGATTGGGGTTGAGGGCTACGTGGAATCGATTGCCGCCGGTTTGGTGGCCGGGAGAAACCTTGTGCGCTGGCTGGAAGGAAAACCACCCCTTATCTTTCCGCGCGAGACGGCGATCGGTGCCCTTTTTCACCATATCATTAATGCAGATATTCGACATTTTCAACCAATGAACATCAATTTCGGATTATTTCCGCCATTAGAAGTGAAAATCAAGGAAAAATTGAAAAAAAATAGGGCCATGGCTGAACGGGCCCTGAAAGCGCTGGATCGTTTTGTCCGTAATGCGGGACAATAAGCGAAAATTATAATAAAAAAGCAAAAATTCGGTAGGAATATTGTTTGTCAAATCAAGGCTATTGTGATATTATTGTTAATATGGTAGGGAGGTGAGCTCTTCTGTCTCTCGAGAATTATCTGAATAATTACCTTAGTTACATAAAGCTGAAAAATTATTCGGTCCATACCCTACTCAACTACCGCCTTGACCTCGAGCAGTTTGTAGAATTTATGCGCAAAAAGCAGCTCCATGCCTGGAAGCAGGTGGGGGTGAACGAGATCCGGGCTTATCTGGCCGAGCTGACCGGGCAGGGGCTGGCCCGGGCCACGATCGGGCGGAAGCTTGCCTCTTTACGTTCGTTTTTTAAGTACCTGACTTTACAAGGTGTGGTCGACCAAAACCCCCTGCTTAATTTGCAAACCCCCAAACGTCCGCGTAAATTACCGGAGTTTTTATATACGCGGGAGATCGATGCGCTCCTGGGGTTTGTGGACGCGACGCCGCAAGGATTGCGAGACCGGGCGATTTTGGAAGTCCTCTATGGGACCGGAGTCCGGGTCAGTGAACTAACCGGTTTGAACCTGGGCGATCTCGATCTGGGCCATGGTTCCCTTAGGGTTTGTGGGAAAGGGGCAAAAGAACGTCTGGTCTTTTTAGGGAAAAAAGGGTGTCAAGCCTTGGCCGACTATCTGCGCAAAGGGCGGCCTTTCTATCTGGCTCGGGGTGGGAATCCGGGTGAACGGGCGGTTTTTTTGAATAAAAACGGAACCCGGCTTTCCGCCCGCAGTGTGCGACGACTGCTTGATACCTATGTGCGCCGGGCGGCGCTGGAGAAGAAGGTCAGTCCCCATACGCTAAGGCACTCGTTTGCCACCCATCTGTTGGAAGGTGGGGCCGACCTCCGGGCCGTCCAGGAACTGCTTGGCCACGTCAATATTTCGACCACCCAAATTTACACGCACCTTAGCCGCGACCAAGTGAAGAAGGTTTATGACCAGGCTCATCCACGTGCGTACGGATGATGCATGCTTTACCCGAAAAAAGTCAGACTATTAAGGGTAGAGCCACTCTTTTCGGAAATCCAGAATTCACATCCAGTTTGGATTGGCGATTTAACCGTAAAACGGTAAAGAGCAAGGAGGGGAAGGATGTTTAAAGCCACAACTGTGCTGGCCGTGCATGACGGGAAACGGGTAGCGATGGCCGGCGACGGTCAGGTCACCATGGGGGAGACGGTGGTCAAACACGGGGCGAAAAAGATCCGCCGTTTGTACCACGACCGGGTCCTGGCCGGGTTTGCCGGAGCAGTGGCCGACGCGTTTACCCTTTTTTCCATCTTCGAAGGCCAGTTGGAAGCCTTCGACGGACAACTGCTGCGGGCCGCGGTGGAAACGGCGAAAGAATGGCGGACCGACCGACGTCTGCGGCAATTGGAAGCCTTGCTCTTGGTGGCCGACCCGAAAAATCTCTTTTTGATCAGCGGTTCCGGCGAAGTGATCGAACCCGATGACGGAATTGCCGCTATTGGTTCGGGGGGGCCTTATGCCTTGGCTGCGGCGCGCGCTTTAAAGGCCCATTCCACCTTAACGGTGGGCGAGATTGCGGTGGAAGCGATGAAGATCGCGGCCGGGATCTGTGTTTACACCAACGACCAGATTTGCCTTGAGGAACTTGGAGGGATAGAATGAACGATCTAACGCCTCAACAGATCGTTGCTGAGCTGGACCGCTATATCATCGGTCAACACCGGGCGAAGAAAGCGGTGGCGGTCGCCCTCCGCAACCGGCAGCGGCGCCGGAATCTTCCCCCGGAATTACGCGATGAGATCCGGCCGAAAAATATTCTCATGATTGGCCCCACCGGGGTGGGGAAAACAGAGATTGCCCGGCGCCTGGCCCGCTTGGTCAATGCCCCCTTTCTCAAAGTGGAAGCGACAAAGTTTACGGAAGTTGGCTATGTTGGGCGGGATGTGGAGTCGATCATTAAGGATCTGACGGAGGTTGCCGTTCGGATGGTGAAGGAGGAAAGAACCGCCGCCCTACGGGAAAAGGCAAAGACCAATGCGGAACAACGCCTCCTGCGGATTTTGGCCGGTCTGGAAAAGCCCAAGCAACCTAAGGGTCCCTTTGACCTTTTTGGGGTTTTCAGTGGTGAGAAAACGGTCGAAACCCCGCCCGCTCCGGATGAACAGATCAGTCTCGAGGCATTGAAAGAGCGTTACCACCGGGGTGAACTGGAACAGCAACTGGTCCAGATCGAGGTCGTCGAAACCCCGCCGGTGCCCTCCGGCATGATTGGCCTGGGTGGGTTGGATGAAATTGGCCAAGGACTACAAGAGTTTTTCGCGGCAATGCTGCCGAAAAGAGTGAACCTGCGCCAGGTTACTGTGGCCGAAGCACGGGAGATCCTGATTCAACAGGAGACCGAAAAACTCATCGACTGGGATGACGTCTACCGGGAAGCCATCACCCGTGTGGAGGAGTCGGGGATTGTCTTTATTGACGAGATCGATAAGATCGTCGGCGGCCACGGCGACAGCGGGCCTGACGTTTCGCGGGAAGGGGTCCAACGGGATATTCTCCCGATTGTGGAGGGGACGACCGTGTGGACGCGATACGGTCCGGTGAAAACCGATTATATTCTCTTTATTGCGGCCGGGGCTTTTCATGTGAGCAAGCCTTCCGAGTTGATTCCTGAGTTTCAAGGCCGTTTTCCGATCCGCGTTGAACTGGAATCCTTGACGGTCGGTGATTTTGAGCGGATTCTGGTGGAGCCGGAGAACGCCCTTTTGCGTCAAGAAAAAGCCCTCTTGGAAACGGAAGGTGTAAACCTGGAGTTTACCAAAGAAGCCATCAGAACCTTGGCGGAGCTTGCTTACCAGTTGAACAAGGAAAACGAAAACATCGGCGCGCGCCGGTTGTACACCATCTTGGAGCAAGTCCTCGAGGATATTTCTTTCCGGGCTGTTGAATACAAAGGCCAGACGGTCCGGATTGATGAAATCTTTGTGCGGCGGCGGCTGGATCCGATTCTGAAAACTACCGATTTAAGTCGGTATATTTTGTAAACTAAAATTAAGGAGAGAAGAATGCCATGAATAAGCTGGAAGACATTCGCCGGATGCGGGCCCTCGTGGAGAAGAAAGAAGCAACCGAAGACTTGGCGACCGCAGCGCGGAGTTTGGGTGAGATCCTCCAGAGTAATGTTTATATGGTGGACAACAATGGAGCGATCATTGCCCACTACTGTGGGGATGGGGCGGATTGTACCGGGCAAAAAGAGCCGGAAAAGTTAAATCCCCAGTTTCAACAGAGGTTGGCCTTTATCTTCCAACCCGCTATCGAGCTTCCCTTGGAAGTGTGCCTCTTCAGTGAAGAGGACTGTTACCCTAAGGGCATCATGATGACGGTCTACCCGTTACAGTTTGAAGGCGAACGGGTCGGGAACCTGATCCTGACCAAACGGGAAAAGTTTAAGGAAGACGAGCTTTTGTTGGCGGAGACGGCGGCCCTGGTGGCCGGAGTTTTGCTCAAAGCCAAAAAAGCAGGGCAAGAGGATGCGGATTTACAGTTGAAGACCAACGTCAAAATTGCCCTTGACTCCCTCTCCTATTCGGAATTGGAGGCCATGGTCAACGTCTTCCGGGAGCTGGGCGGGGAAGAAGGGTTTCTGGTCGCCAGTAAGATTGCGGACCGGATTGGGATTACCCGGTCGGTGATCGTCAATGCCATGCGCAAGCTGGAGAGCGCCGGGGTGGTTGAGTCGCGCTCCCTTGGGATGAAAGGGACCTACATGAAAGTGAACAACCCCTATTTTCTTGAGGAATTGAATAAACGGAGCAAAATGTAGAAGGAAACAAGGAAAAAATACGATGCTGTTGTGTATGTACCAACAAAAAAGCCTAAAACTGTTGACTTTTTCAACAGTTTTTTTTATCTTAGAATATAGTTAACTGAATTGCAATAAGAAAAAATGCTTTTTTAACTGCTGTTTGCTCGGAAGTTTTCCACTTAAAGCGGGAAATAGGCCTAAACTTTATCCGAAAAGTTCCGATAAATCTTGTAAAGGGTTGGTTACGAGCTATGTTCAGGAAGGGTGAGGCGGATGGTTACCAATAGGACCATCGGGGAACTGACTTCCGTCTTGTCTTGGGCGACGGAGCGGCAGAAGATTCTTAACCACAATATTGCCAATGCGGATACTCCCAATTACCTCAGGCGCGATCTGGACTTTGCCCAGGTGTTAAAGGAAAAGCGGAACCGTCTTCCGTTAAAACTGACCCATCCGCGCCATATCGCCGGCTCCACCCACCAGGGGCGGTTTGCCACTACGGACTGGGGGGTCGTCCGGGTGGACCAAAACGGCGTTGATCTGGAAGTGGAGATGGTCACGGCGACACAAAACGCAATGTATATTCAGAGTTTGACCCAGGAACTGAACAACCAATTTCGCCGGTTGCGGCTGGCGATCGGAGGGAGGGGTTAACGGATGAAAATGTTTCAAGCGATGGATATTAACGCATCGGCCCTTGGGGCTCAGCGGTTACGGATCGATTTGATCGCGGCCAACATCGCCAATGCGAATTCCACCCGCACACCGGAAGGGGGACCCTACCGGCGAAAAGTCCCTGTTTTTGCTGAAAATCTGCAGACGGCGTCGGGTCAAATTGCTTTAAGCGGTGTCCGGGTTTTGGCGGTGGCCGATGACCCATCCCCATTCCGGATGGTTTACGATCCTTCCCATCCCGACGCCAACGCCGAGGGTTACGTCTTTTATCCCAATGTCAACATCGTCAATGAGATGGTTAACCTGATGGAAGCGGGGCGGGCTTATGAAGCGAACGTTACCGCCTTTAACCTGTCGAAAGAGATCTTTAAGGCCGCGCTGAGCATCGGGCGGAGCTAGTAGAAATTAAAAAAGGGTTCTCGTTTTGACCCACGGAGGGATGGACAGGGGTGTGAAATGCCAACGGATTGGCGGTTTCAGACCCGTATTTATCCGTGGGTATTTTCACTTTTTTTTGAAAAATTGTCCTTCTATGGGAGGTGAAGACATGAGGATTGGCGAAAATATTACATTGTCGTTAAAACCGGCAACAACGAGCGGGCAAAAGAAAGCCGACAGAAACGGTGAGTTTCAAGAGTTGCTGACGAAATATATCAACGAAGTGAACGAGCTTCAGTTGAAAGCGGAAGAGCTTGATCGGAGGCTGGCGGCGGGGACCTTGGAAAATGTTCATGAGGCGACCATTGCCGCGGAGAAAGCAGCCCTTGCCCTTGAGCTTACGGTGCAAATTCGCAACAAAGTTGTCGAGGCGTATCAGGAGATTATGCGGATGTCTATTTAACGGATGGGAGAATTGTGAAGGATAATGGGTGAGATAATTCAACAAATACGCCGTATATGGGAAAATATGGATAAGCGCAAGCGCCTTATCTTCGCCGGAGGCATGTTGTTCTTGCTTCTCCTGCTTATTTTGGTGATCACTTTAAACAAACCGGAGTATGAGTTGTTATATGGCAATTTGCAACAGACGGAACAGGATGAAATAATCGGACGCCTCCGGGAGATGGGCATTCCCTACCGGAAGGAATACAACGCCATCTACGTAGCCAACGCGTCCGAGGTGCGGGCGGAACTGATGAAGGCGGGCATCCCGAAAGGCGGGATCGTCGGTTGGGAGATTTTTGACCGCAGCAGTCTCGGGGCGACCACTTTTCTGAATACCGTCAACTACCAACGGGCGTTGCAAGACGAGATCCGGCGGACGCTTCGCCAAATTGAAGGGGTAATCGATGCGGCGGTGATTGTTACTTTACCGGAACCGAATCCGGTCTTTGAAGATGAAAAGCGGGAGCCGACCGTCTCCATTACCTTGAATTTGCGGCAACCCAATATTCTAAGTAAGAACCAGGTCCAGGCGATCGTGAACTTTGTAACGGGTTGTGTGGCCGGGATGCGGCCGGAGCATGTTACGATCATCGACAATTTTGCCAACGATTTAACTGCTGCGTTGCGGAAAAGTGCGGCCTTGGATGGTTCCTTACTCGAGCAGCAGATGGCGATTAAAAAGGACCTGGAACAAGACTATAAACGGAGAATTGAGGCGGTCTTGGGCCGGGTTTACGGCCTGGATAGTGTGGTTGCCACCGTCAATGTGACGCTCAACTTTGATTATCAGGAGATTCGGAAAGAAATTTACGGCGACCGGGGTGTCCCCCGCAGTGAGCAAGAGATCTTCGAGACCTTTACCGGAACAGGAATTATGCCCTACGGCATTCCGGGAACCGATTCAAATATTACCCAGTACCGCCTAGGCGGGACGGAACAGGAAAGTACCTATGAACGCAGTGAGCGGATCGTCAATACGGAGATCAATAAGATCGAAGAACATCTTTTGAAACAAGGACCAATCATCGAACGGATCTCGGCGAGCGTGGTGATTGGGCACCGGTTATCCGTGGCGGAAGTGGCGCAGATCGAGGAGACGGTGGCCGCCACGGTGGGGGCCATCCCCGCCCGGGGGGACCAGATCACGGTTTTCAGCCGGGAGTTCTTCACCCAGGGGCCGAGGGAGGTCGCTCCTTCAGCGGAACTGCGGGTTTTCTCCTGGCCTGTGCTAGCAATTGCCGGCTTCGGCGTCGCGTTGGCGCTGGGGGTCTTGATGGTCATCCTGCGGAGGAGAAGACGGGCGCAACAGGCTATCGATCTGGTGGTGGACGATATGGTTAGCGAAACGGCAGCGGCCGAAGAATTGACTCCGGAAGAACAAAAACGACGGGAGCGCGAAGAGTTTATTTTGGAAATGGCGCGAACCGAGCCTCAGAGTATGGTAGCAATCTTACGGACTTGGTTGTCAGAGGATTAGGGGTGTTGATGCCTTGAGTACACAACTAACAACGACACAATTAACCGGTCGGCAAAAATGTGCCGTGGTCTTAATTTCGCTCGGCTCCGAGCTGTCCTCCCGTGTCCTGAAACACTTCCGGGAGGACGAGATTGAAGATTTAACTCTGGAGATTGCCGGGATGCGCCGGATAGAGCCCGAAGTTAAGCAGGCGGTGATGGACGAGTTCTATGAACTCTGTCTGGCGCAAAACTATATTGCGCTTGGCGGAATCGACTACGCCAAGGAGATGCTGGAGAAAGCCCTGGGACCGACCAGAGCACAAGATATTTTAAACAAACTAACCACCTCTTTACAGGTGCGTCCCTTTGATTTCGCGCGGAAAACCGATCCCAGCCAGTTGGTGAACTTTATTCAGAACGAGCATCCGCAGACTATTGCTTTGGTGTTATCTTACTTGAATCCGGAACAGGCGGGGATGATCTTGTCCGCCCTTGCCCCGGCTGACCAGGTTGAAGTGGCGAAAAGGATTGCCACCATGGACCGGGCCACTCCGGAAGTGCTCAAAGAAGTGGAAAATGTGCTCGAAAAGCGGCTCTCCTCCTTTGTGATGCAAGACTTTACCATGGCCGGAGGGATCGATGCTGCGGTTGCCATCCTGAACCGGGTGGACCGGGGAACGGAAAAGACCATCATTGAAGCGTTGGAAGAAGACAATCCGGAATTGGCCGAAGAGATTAAGAAACGGATGTTTGTCTTTGAAGACCTGGTTACACTGGACGATCGCTCCATCCAACGTGTGCTTAAAGAGGTTGACATGCGTGATTTGGCACTGGCTTTGAAGACCGCCAGTGAAGAGGTGACCAACCGGATCTTTAAGAACATTTCGTCCCGGGCTCGCGATATGGTCAAAGAAGATATGAATCTGATGGGACCGGTCCGCCTCCGCGATGTGGAGGAAGCCCAGCAAAAGATCGTCAACATCATCAGGCAGCTTGATGAGAGTGGCGAGATTGTGATTGCCCGTGGCGGAGAGGATGAGATCATTGTCTAAGTTGAAGTCAAAGATCATTAAGGCGCCGATCATTAAAGAGGATGTCTGTTTTATCGAAATTCCCGAACTGATCACGGCTTATCAAGAATTGCGGGCCGCACAAGAAGAAAGCGCAGCGGTTTTCGAGCGCTTGGTGGTTGAGGATGTGGCCGGTAACGATGCCCATAATGTGGGCGGGGATGTTGGCGGAACAGAATACGGCCCGCCTTTGCCGTCGGAAGCCGAAATTAGGCAGCAAATTGAGCAGCAACTGGAGGAGGCCCGGCAGCAGGCGGAGACCATTCTTGCGCAAGCCCGCGCCGAAGCCGATTTAATCCGGGCCGAACTCGAAACGTTGCGCAAGCAGACCGAGGAAGAATTGGCGCAGGCGAAGGAGGCGGCCGCAGCGGAGTGTGAACGCTTGAAGAAAGAAGCCCACGACCGCGGTTATGAAGAGGGCTGGAGCAAGGGACAAGCGGAAGGCGAAAAAGCATGGGCGGAGAAGATCGCGGCGGCGGAGACGGCTTTACAGGAAGCTAAGACGGAAGCACGGAACTTGATCAACCAAGCGGAAGAAGAAAGAATGGCCCGTATTCGTGAATCGGAACCGGAAATCCTCAAGTTGGCCGTGGATATTGCCGAAAAAATAATTAACAGCGAGTTAAAAGCGGACCCAGACAAATGGTTGGGAATGATCCGGAAGGCCACGGAAAAAGTGGCGGGTGCGACGGAAGTAACGATCCGGATCGCCCCGGATGCGGAGGCTTTTCTGATTCAAAATCTCCGGACGATCCGCAGTCTCTTTACGGAGTCGCCAAAGCTGCAAGTGGAGACGGATCCGAATCTGAAACCGGGCGACTTTATCCTCCAAAGTAACATGGGCGAGGTCGATGCCAGGATTCACCAACAAATAGCCAAAATATTTCAGGCTTTAAAAGAAGAAGGTAGCTAAAGATGGGGAGGTCTTTTCAAAAGGAAATCCCTGCTTTTTGTGCAGACCACTACCGGAAAAAGCTGACAGTGGTCGAACCGTTATCCCGCTTGGGGCAAGTGGAGAAAGTGGTTGGTCTAACCCTTGAAGCCGAAGGGCCCCCGACTTATGTTGGTGAAATCTGCTACCTGAAAACCCGTTCCGGACAAAAGGTCTTGGGCGAAGTAGTTGGCTTCCGGGCGGGAAAGACCCTCCTTCTTCCTTTGGGCGAAATGGAAGGGATCGGCCCCGGTTCGGAAGTGATCGCCCTGGATCGTACCTTGGAGACACCGGTGGGCGAAGGTTTGCTCGGTCGGGTTTTGGATGGTCTGGGCCGGCCGATTGACGGCCGGGGTAAACCACAGATTAGCGGGTATTATCCGCTTATGGCGGAGGCCATCAACCCATTGGCCCGGGCCCGGATCGAAAAACCTTTATCGCTCGGCGTGAAAGCGATAGATGGGTTTCTCACCTGTGGCCAGGGCCAGCGTATGGGGATCTTTGCCGGCAGCGGGGTGGGGAAGAGTACCCTGCTGGGGATGATCGCCCGTAATTCGGCGGCGGATGTGAATGTGATCGGCCTGATCGGGGAACGGGGCCGGGAAGTAAGAGAGTTTATCGATAAAGATCTGGGTCCAGAGGGCTTGGCCCGCTCCGTAGTGGTGGCGGCCACTTCCGACCAACCGGCTTTGGTCCGGATTAAAGGCGCTTACACGGCGACGGCGATTGCCGAATATTTCCGCGATCAGGGGGCTAATGTCCTGTTGATGATGGATTCGGTGACCCGTTTCGCTTTAGCCCAGCGTGAAGTAGGTCTCGCCGTTGGCGAACCACCGGCGACCCGGGGTTACACCCCTTCGGTGTTTGCCCTCATTCCGAAGCTTTTGGAAAGGTCCGGCAACGCGGAACGGGGGAGTATTACCGCCCTGTATACCGTTTTGGTCGAAGGCGACGATATGAACGAGCCGGTAGCCGATACCGTACGGGGAACCTTGGACGGGCATATCGTCCTGTCGCGGGCTCTGGCCCATGAAAACCATTACCCGGCCATTGATATCCTGGCCAGTGTGAGCCGGTTGATGATTGATTTGGCATCAGAGGAGCATAAAAAAGCCGCGGCGGCCCTCCGCGAACTCATGGCCGTTTATAAGGCCAATGAGGACTTGATTAATATCGGAGCGTACGCGGCGGGCAGTAACCCCCGGGTTGACTTGGCGATTAAAATGTATCCTGCCATTAAAAGGTTTTTACGGCAGGAGATTGAGGAGAAGTTTACCTTGGCGCAGACCGTAGAGCTGTTACAAGAATTAGTTGCGGAGGCCGGTGAAGATGTCCTTTAGGTTTCAACCGATCTTGAATCTCCGTAAGCACCATGAAGACCAGTGCCGCATGCGCTTTAAAGAAGAACAGACCAAACTCTGGCGGATCGATGAAGAATTAGCCAGGTTGAAGGAGATTAAAAAGCAACGGGAAGCGGAGACGGAACAACTATCAATCGGTGTGCTCATCCTCGAACACCTGCTTTCCGGCAGCAGGTACCTGGCGTATTTACGCCGGAAACAGGAAGAAACAACGGCACAGCGGGTGCGTCAGGTGGAAGAGGTTGAGCGGGCCCGTACCATTTTGGTGCAAGCGCGGCAAGAAACAAAAGTCATGGAAAGATTGAAAGAGAAAATGGCGCAGGCCGAAACGGAAGAAAGACTCCGCCAAGAGCAGAAAATTTTGGATGAGATCGCAATTACCCAGATTTATCGTAATTAGAGGTGAAAGGAATGTTTCGTTACATCGCCGGGATTTTAACCGCTTTCCTGTTTATTGGCTCGGTTTTTGCCTTTTTATATATTCTCGACCAGTATGACTACATTGACTTAAAACCAGGGGTTTTAGCTGCCTTATCCACAATTCCCGGGTGGGAGGAGATCCCCGAAGCTTACCGGCTGGGCCTACAAGACCTGGGGCTTCTGCAAGAACGAGAAGAGGAATTGGCGGCCAAAGCCGATGCCCTGGCCAGTGAAGCGGAAAGGCTGGAGGCGGAGCGACAGACGCTGATTGAGCAGTTGGTCGCCTTACAAGAAAAAGAGGAGTATCTCGCCCTTCAAGAAAGAAAAATTGCGGGACAACAGATGGGATTCGGCTATACTCAAGCGCCGGTGGCCGTAAATGTCGTTAATGAAGATCGCTATAAAACGGCGGCGCGGCTTTTGGAAGCGATGAGTCCCGAGGTGGCTGGTCAAAATCTTTTGAAGATGCCTTTTGAGATGGGGGTTGCGGTTTTGACCCAGCTCGAACCAAGAAGGGCCGGCCGGATTCTGGAAACTTTACCGCCGGAGCAAAGTTCGAAGTACATGGCGGAAATCTCCGGCCACTAGCCCTTAACAATAGTAAAATAAAGCGACCACAAATCTTGGTCGACAGTTTATGCGTAAACATGCTTTACTTTGGAACTGCCGACCGGCAGTTCCCTTCCATAAAAGTAAAGAAGAGAGGATTAAAGAAAGGAGGTGCAAGTTTGCCAGTCGCAGCAGGATTTTTAGGCGAACGGACGGAGCAGGCGATCTTAACCCAGACCACAACGGCACGGACAGGGGGTGTGCAGCACCGGGCGACGAGAAAAGGAACGGAAGAGGGAACATTTCACCGGCTTTTCTCAGACCTTACCGACGAAAAGGAGAAGACGAAGGAAGAACCGGCGGGCAACGCGGACCTTTGGTCCCAATTGATGTTCCTCTCGCCGGAACTTTCCCCGTTGCCTCCGGTGCAAACGGTGGAGACTGCGGGCGAGGTGGAACTGCTGTTTGCGGGGCAAGAGGGTGGCGGGAGTTTACCGCCACGCGTCGCGCTGAGACCTGAAGTCCCCGTTTTGGCCGGCGGAGATTTTGCCGGAACAGCAGAAACGATGGAAGCAATGCCGAAAGACGCAACATTGGCCATAACCGTGACGACCAACACCGGGAGCGTCGCCCAGACGTCGTCCGAAGAAACGGCGGAGCATAACGGGGGAAGCGATCTGACGGGTCAAACAGAACCGCAGTCGGCATCATTCGTCATGGCCGACCGTGTCCGGGAAGAAGCGTTCTCCACCGAGCAGGAAGCCGTGGTTGCGACTGCGGAAGAGACTCCTTCGCCGTCCAAGAGTTCGGCGGTGGAGGCCCCGGCGCGGAGCCTGGAGCCAATCGACGCTACGGGTGAACCCCTACCGGAGTTGCATCCGGCGGAAGGAAAGGAGCCACAAACCGGACCAGACACCGCGGCCGTCATGACGGCGGCAACTACCGTGGAGACAACTGAGAAAAGGGGAAAGACCGCGGCTACTGAAGCGGGGAACGACGTCAGTTTGCGCCAAAGGACGGAGCCGGCGTTGACCAAGACGAACAGAGCAATAGCGGTCATTGAAGCGACGAAGCCCGTTCACACCGCTGAAGATGCGGACATCGTCGAAACCGGGGAGCGGGCCGGGACGACGGAGATTAAACCAGCGTCAACGGCCGCGAGGACAGGGATTTCCCAAGGTGCAGTGGCAGCTACCGGAACGGAACCCTTTGAAAAAAACCTTGGGGGAACCGGAGCCGTTGAACCGGACGCCACCGTACGGGAAAGAGTCTTCCCGGCGGATGGTGCAGACCAGGACGCTTTTACCGCAGTGCTGGATACGGTGGAGCGCGAGCCGAAAACCAGGTTTAAGGTGGAAACAGCAGCGGACAAGGAAGCCCAATTCCCTAAAGGGTTGCGCAGCCAGACTTTTAGTCCGGTAGCGGGCGAATCCCCTATCCGCGAACCGCAACCGGAAGCCACCGCGGTGCAGTCCGAACCGGTCGCGCCGCAACGAGCGAGGGAAGAACTGGCCGCCCAGATTGTAAATGGAGCCCGTTTCATGATAAAGGACGGGGTCACCAAGATCCAGCTTCAGCTGGAACCGGCCGAACTTGGTAAACTGGAGCTTTCCCTTGTGGTGGAGCGGGATTTGGTCGCGGCGCGGTTTGTGACGGAGACCCACAGTGTTCAGTCGCTGATCGAAGCGAGCTTACCGGAGCTTCGTACCGCGCTGGAGGAAGCCGGTTTGCAGGTGGATCTCTTGCAGGTCGGCGTGCAGACCGGAACCGATTCCCAGCTGCTAAACCAGAATATGACCGGTGGTGAGGAGTTTAAACGAAACGCCGGGTGGCAACCGGCCGCCGAAAGGTATCTGGTGGAAGAGCCCATCTTGGCGGAGGAAGCCTGGGACGGCATGGTTAATCTGAGAATCTAAAGGAAGGGAGGGGAAAAAATGATTACAGCCGTTGGCGGTGGGAACACCAGTACTCCGCTGAGCAGTTCGGCCAGCAAGATAATGGGGAAAGACGACTTTCTACACCTTTTGATTACGGAACTGCGTTACCAGGACCCACTGGATCCGCTGAAAGACCGGGATTTTATCGCTCAGATGGCCCAGTTTTCCACTTTGGAGCAGATGCAGAACCTTTACCGGGTCGGTGAGTTGCAACAGGCAACGGCGATGATTGGCCGCGCCGTAATCGCCCAGGCTTTTCACGAAAGTGGCCTGCCTGAATTGGTCTACGGCCAAGTGACCGGCGTACGCAATTACGGTGGCCAGACTTACTTGGCCTTGGACAGCGGGCGGGAGATCAGGACCGACCAGATCGTTTCGGTCATGGACGAGAAGGGCTTGGAACAATATCTGTACGGAGTCGTGGGTCGGAAAGCGTTCGTGCGCGTCTACAATGAAATTGGGGAAGTCGTGGATTACCGGGAGGTACTGGTCACGGACTACCGGCTGAAAAACGGTGTCCCGTATATCGTTTGCCGGAACGGAGAAGCAGAGGAAGAAATACCCCTTTTTGATGTCTGGGGGTTTGCTTAGGGGGGACGAAGATGACCGACCGGATCTTTCCACCAATTCCACCGGTGACGTCCGTCCCCAGGGTTACCCCGACGGCGCGCAAACCGGTGACGCCGGCCGGTGCCGGTGGCGATTTCCAGAAGATCCTGGAGTCAAAACTCGGTACGGAGCTAAAAATATCCGCCCATGCCCAGAAGCGCATGGCGGAACGGGGCATTACCCTTTCCCCACAAGACATGGCGGGCATCCGGGAAGCCGTTCAGAAAGCTCAGGCCAAGGGGTGTAAAGAATCCCTGGTGGTTCTGGACCGGGTCGCCTTGGTGGTCAGCGTGGAGAACCGGACCGTGATTACGGCGGTTGACGCGCGTAGTCTCAAAGAGAACGTTTTTACCAATATCGACAGTGCGGTTTTTGTCCAG
>JAAYHQ010000027.1 GCA_012727425.1 Bacillota bacterium | reverse complement strand
ACGGCTGGCTAAGCGGGAAGAAGCCCTGGTGAAGTCCTAATTCAAGCCAAAAAAGAACCTCCGCACCATACTTCATCGCCATGGGGGAGGTTTTTTGTTCAGCAGAGAACACGCCGGAATGGTTATTTCACAGTTTAATCTGGGTCCTTAAAACCGGTACTAGACGCTCATATTCCCTTTTGATCACACGGTAGGCCGGTTGTTCCCGGAGCCGGTATGGTGCGCTGTGGTGAAGCGGACGCACTCCACCGGCCAGATAATGGTCCAGATAACTCCGCCATTCTCCGCTGTCAAAAGGAAGCACACCCTTTTCGGCACAGACCGTAACAATCTGTAGATACTCCCTAAACAGGGGCTCGGCCTGTTCCTCTTTTTCCGAGGCAGAATGCCAAAAGATCTGGAAGAGCCATTCCGGTGGCAACTGCCAGTACTTCCAGGCAGCCAGGTTACAGCGGCTGTAGGTCGTGGAGATTGGTTCGAACACCTCGATCCGGCGCGGCAGAATCCGCGCAAACTCCGCCAAAAGCGCAGCACGGGCTTGCACCGGATCGGTCAAAAGATGTTCCGCACCAAACGCCGCTTGAAAGCATAGTTTGACGGCATCCTGTGCGGTCATGCTGGGATGTAATTTCGCCTGGTATTTTAGATAACTGGCAAAGGTCTTCTTTCGCATCTTTTTAACCCTGAACCGGATACCGCTCCGGGATCAGCCTTGCCTTCATCAGGGCAACAACGAGCGTAGGAATTAGGATTAGTTGGATGACGAGTCCGGGCCAAAGGGTGATAAAATAGCTTGTGACCCAGGCGGCTAAGGTGTATTTTCCGGCCGCAAAAATCAGCGCTTTAGCTATTCCGGCAACAATCCGTCCGGCCAGGAGCGCCACCACCAGACTAATATAGAGATCGGCGTAGAGCTTTTTCGTATTTACCAAATTAATCATGAGTCCGCTCACCAGTCCGTAAGTAGCCAGCTCAATCAGCATCGACGGTAAATAGGCCATCGGCGGCATTCCCGTGATCAGCGAGGAAAGCAAGGGACCGGCCAGCCCGCAAAGGAGACCAAAAGGCCAGCCACAGATCAGTCCGCATAACAGAACGGGAATGTGCATAGGGCTGAAAATAACGCCGGCATTCGGAATGGCGTGGAAGGCCATGGGCAACACAACACACAGGCCGATACAGACGGCAGTAAAGACCGCACGTTGCACCGCAGACATTTTGGTCATCAAATCCCTCCTAATAATAGTTTTCTATTGGAACAGGGCACCGAGCCCTAACACCGCCGCAATAAAAACTGGACCAGACAAATTAGAGTACAAACGGTCAAGGCCCCGTAATCGCGCAGCGCCAGAGGCTCCTTCTTGCGCCGGGTACGGTTTTGGGCGTTGCGGTAGCCCCGCGCCTCCATCGCCAGGGCCAACTCTTCCGCCCGGCGGAAAGCGGAGATAAAAACCGGTACAACCAGCGGGATAAAGCTGGCGGCGCGCTCCGGCAGCTTCCTACTTTCAAACCGGGCTCCCCTGGCGATCTGGGCCATTTTGATCAACTCGGTTTCCTCCATTAAAGTGGGGATAAACTGAATGGCTATACTGAGGATCATGGCCACCTCTTCGGTGGGGACGCCAATAAACTTTAACGGTTTGATCAGGCTCGCCAGCGCCGCGGTGACCTGCGTCGGCAAGGTTGTCATGGTCAGCAGATTACCAAGGACCAAAATAAGCACTACATTACCCACCACACGAAATCCCTGCTCCATTCCACCGCGCGACAGTTGAACGATCCCCCAGGAGGCCAGCACGTCTTCCCCACCAAAGAACAAGGCGTTCATCAAGAAAATAACCAGCAAGAACCCGTAGATACGGCGGACCGACGCCACCGCAGCGGGCAGCGGTAATCCGGAAAGCAGAATGAGCACCGCAATCACCGCCACCACCAGGACATAACCCCAAAGAGATGCGGCACCTATAACGGCGGCCATCAGGATGAAAAAACAGGGAAGCTTTACCCGGGCATCCAGTCGGTGAAGGAAGGAATGCCCCGGGATATATTCGCCGGTCGGCAGCATTCTCATCCCGGACCACCCCCGGCCAGTTCTTGTTTTAAAGCGGAGAGTAAATCGTCATAGGTGACCACCGCCGCAGGGAGCACCAGCTTATTCTTGGCTAGCAGGGTGGTGATTTTTTGTGCCTCCGTTTGGCCGAAAGCACCGCTGTGTTTTTGCTTGAGGCGGATGAAAACCTCCCGGGTCGGTCCGGAGTCGATCAGCCTGCCTTGCGCCAGCACCAGGAGATGCCTGGTGTACTCCGCCAAGGCCTCCATGTTATGGGAGACCATAATAATGGTGGTCCCGGCTTGATTTATTTTCGTGACAAAATGTAAAAAGTGTTGGCGACTGTACGGGTCAAGCCCGGCGATGGGCTCATCAAAAAGCAGGATTTGCGGCTTGGTGGCGAGCACCCCGGCAATCGCGACCCGCCGTTTCTCCCCGCCGGAAAGGGCCAGCGGGGATTGGTTGCGAATTTTTTCAAAGTCAAAACCCATGGTTTCAAGGGCCCATTGCACACGGGCCGTGATCTCCGGACGGCTTAACCCGCTATACTTCAAGCCGAAGGCCACATCCTTTTCCACTGTCGTGGCAAAGAGCTGGTTCTCCGGTTCTTGAAACACCACCCCCACCATTTGCCTTAAAAGATTGCGGTTATAGCCGTGGGCGTTGATGTCCTTACCATTTAGACGAATCCGGCCGCCGGTCGGCCTGCGCAGTCCGGCGATGAGCTGAAGCAAGGTGGTCTTGCCACTGCCGGTCGGTCCCATAATTCCGACAAAGTCACCAGTGGCGATGGTGCAAGTGATCTCTTTAAGGGCCTCGACTTTCTCCCCTGAAGGCAGCCGGTATGCATAGCTCAGGTGTTCGATCTGAATTGACATATTGCTTCGGCAAGCTCCTCATTGGTTAGTGGACAACGGTTTAACTGGATCCCCGCTTGTTGCAGGTCATAATAGAGGCGCACCGGCAGCGGTGGAATCAGTTCCGCCACTTGCATCAGTTCCAGGTTGGTCAGGATCGCCTGCGGACGACCACAGGCCAGAACTCGCCCTTGATGCATCAAGATGACTTTATCGGCGGCAACCGCTTCCTCCACATAGTGGGTGATGGCGATGATCGTTTTGCCGGCGCGGTGCAGTTTCTGCATGATCTTGATAACTTCCTGCCGGCCGGTAGGGTCCAGCATGGCGGTGGCTTCGTCAAAAATGATGATCTCCGGCTCTAGCGCCAACACCCCGGCCAAAACCACCCGTTGTTTTTGCCCCCCGGAAAGCGTATGCGGGGACCGCTTCTCATAGCCGTTCATTTCGACAAGGGCTAAAGCCGACCGAACCCGTTCCGGAATCACGTCCCGGGGCACTTTATAGTTTTCAAGGCCGAAAGCGATGTCCTCCTCCACCACGGAGGAGACAAACTGATGATCGGGATTTTGAAAGACCATCCCGCAGAGCCGGCGCAGAAGCCACACATCCTGCTCATTCCGGACATCAATCCGCGCCACCTTTAGTTCCCCCCGCTGCAGTGTCAGCAGGGCATTAAAGTGTCTGACCAGTGTCGATTTGCCGGAACCGTTGGCGCCAAGAATGACGACAAACTCGCCCGGCGCAATGTCAATGTCCACCTCTTGAAGGGCAAAGGAAGAACCGCCAACCTCATACGTGAAGCAGATATTCTTTCCTTCAATAAGCACCGTCTTTCTCCTCCCGGCCCAAACAAAAAACCGCAAAGGCGGGACTTCCGACAGGAAACCGAATCACCTTCGCGGTAATCGCTGCGTCATGTTGTGTATCCGGATTTGATCAGGATTTTAAGAAAATTTAAAGCGGGTTTGGTTAGACCATAAGCGCTTTCTTCAGAAAGCATGCCTTCCTTCGTGGAATGGATCACCAAATATTATACGGCATGGCCGGGCAAAAAGCAAGGGCGGACGCGGCCCTGGCTGTGTTAAGGCAGGGAGGGGTCTCAAGCAAAGTATTTGTCCAACTCGACCGGATGCAACCATTTATCTCCTTTATAGACGCGCATGCAACCGGACGAAACTTCGTCGATCAGAGCCACTTGACCATCGATCCGGCCAAATTCCAGTTTCAGATCATACAGCGTCAATCCTTTGGCCGTTAAATCATCGCGGATGATTGTTGTTATCCGCTTGGTCAGGGCGCACACTTCCTCGTATTCCGGTCCACTCATAATCCCCAACATCGCGAGCGCTTCCGGTGTGATCATCGGGTCACCGCGCTCGTCATCTTTCAGGCTGACTTCGATCAAGAAATCCAAGTCCTGCCCTTCCGTACAGTAATCGCCGTAACGCCGGAGGAAGCTGCCGGTGGCCTTAAGCCGGCAGATAATCTCTACTCCTTTGCCAAAAAAAGTGGCCGGTCGCACCGTCATCGTTCCGGCGTCCAAATCACTGTCCAGATAATGGGTGAAGATCCCGGCGGCATTGATCTTTTCAAAATAATATTTGCTCATCCGCAAGGAGGCCCGTCCTAAGCCTTCGATCGTTGCCCCGACCTTGTTTCCACCCGGATCGAGCCGCCCGTCCTCGCCAACAGTGGCATCATCTTTAAATTTAAGCAGGATATTGCCATCTTCCAAAGCGTAAACATCCTTTGTTTTGCCTTTTTTGAGCAATTGCATTTGCTTCTCCTCCTTGGCCTAAATATAAATAACTTATTGTCTGACGATCGCAAAAACATCTCGCCTCTGCTATAATACCGCCAAAACACTAACCTGTTTTTCTATCGTTGTTTATTTAGGATAATTATTAGGACGATATCTTATTCTTCCTGCTGTTCCTTCCCGCCCATAACCCAAGAGGCCACAAAACCCCGGAGGTTCCTTTTCTCTTTTTTTAGGACATCTCCTCCACCCACTCGGCATTAATTTTAAGTAATTTAACACTTACCTCCACCGGATAGCCGGTTGTGACAGGAAAGGCTTTATCGACCCGAACCAGAAATGATATAATACGATATAATACAAGGCTATGATCACCCCTTTAAAGTTTAACCGGTAAACAGCCAAAGCAATTGTTTGGAAGGAAAACATCACCCGTTGCGTAAGGGAAAAGCAAGTCCTGGCTGGTGATGGCATGCGGGATTTCTATTTTACGAATGAACAATTCACCACCGATCTCAATATCTACCACTGTGGAATAGAACCCTGTAAACCCGGGCATGCTTATGGCCCGGCGGTGCGCGATCATTACCTTTTCCACTATATTCTAGACGGCAAGGGTTCCTTTTTTGTCGATAACCAACACTATAAGCTCCAGCGCGGGCAGGGGTTTCTTATTTATCCTGAGATCATCACCTATTATGAAGCCGACCACAGCAATCCCTGGCATTACGTCTGGGTCGGTTTTAACGGCCTCAAAGCCGAAACCTACCTGGAGGCGGCCGGTTTTTCCCGGGCAAATCCGATTCTCACGAAACGGACCGGCAATAAAATCGATCATTACCTGTTAACGCTGGTGCAAACGGCGGAAGAGTATAGTCATACAAGGTACCATTATAGTAAAACCCTGCATCTGCAGGGGTTGTTATACATGACCATCGCCGAGATGGTTGCCAACGCCGAAGCCCGGCAAACCGTCCTCGCAAACGGCGACATCCAGGATGTTTATGTCCGCAAAGCCCTTGAATTGATCAGAACCAATTACTCCCGCCCGATCAATGTTAAAATGATCGCCGCCAGCTTAGGGTTGAGCCGTAGTTATCTTACTTTTCTCTTCAAAGAAAGGCTCAAGATTGGGCCGCAAGCATACCTCATCCAATTCCGCATCGAAAGGGCCTGTGATTTCCTGCGGAACCCGCTGCTCTCCATCGGCGATGTCGCCCGCTCGGTCGGTTACCAAGACCCGCTTGCGTTCTCCAAAATCTTCAAAAAAGTGAAAGGGGTATCGCCCAGCCAATACAGGCAAAACCTGGTCCGTACGGAAAAAGAAAAGGAGAAAAGTTATTTGCCCGCGCAAGACTGAATCGCTTGGACGGCGTTTTGGATCAGAGCGGAGATGGACAGATCGGCCACACCGACCACGATGTTGTCACAGTGGCTGATAGGGATCAAAATTCTTTTGGCACTGCTTTGCCCCACCGCCTGCGCCATTCGCGGCGTAATCTCGCCAAAAAGAGCGTCGGCAATGACAATTCCGATCGGCCCGACAATAAAGTCGGCTTTACGGCAGCCGACCACAACGGCATTTTCGCCGGTGGCCGCATAGTCGGCCCCCGCTTTCAGCATGGCCGCGGTCGCCGTGCTGTTGGTTCCTACCGCCGTAACCACCGCACCGGCAATCTTTTCCTTAATCGCCGCAACCAACTGTTTGCCTATACCGCCCCCTTGGGCGTCAATTACTAAAATGTTCATGATAATCTCCGTCAACACCCCAGATTTTATGTTTTAAGCTTATAGTTTAAAGTTGACCTCGGCCAATCTTACTTTACTCAATCAATGTTCAATTTCCGACGCTCTTTTCCTGCCAGTCCTGAGCAGCCGGCTAAAAAAGAGCGGCTTCGCTTTCGGGATAGTGATGCCGGACGGATCTACCAGCCGGCAATCTTTAAGAGCCGGGCAATAGACTCACTGGTGGCCACCAGGTCTTCTTTAGCCCGGAGGCGGGCTTCGGCAAAGGGAACAGCTACCCGGTTGGTACTAAAGACGGCATCAATCCCCCGTTGGTAAATGGCTTCAAGTCCGTCGCCAACATCGCCCACGATGGCGATGACCGGTACGCCGCTGCCTTTCGCCCGGTCCGCAATCCCGATCGGCACTTTCCCCCGCAGGCTTTGCCCGTCGATCTTTCCTTCCCCAGTAATAATCAAATCGGCGTCCGCGATAACCGCGTTGAATTCAACGGCGTCCAGGATAATTTCGATACCCGGTCTCAGTTGAGCGGGGGTGAACGCAACAAGTCCGGCACCCAATCCCCCGGCCGCCCCGGCGCCGGGAATCGCCTGCACATCAAGGCCTAAATCCTGGCGGAGGACGGCCGCGTAGTTTTGGAGGCCTTGGTCCAAAAATTCAACCATCGCCTGGTCCGCGCCTTTTTGTGGCCCAAAAACGTAAGCGGCACCAGTTTCCCCGTATAACGGATTATCCACGTCACAGGCGACCAAAATCTCACAGCGATCGAGCCGCGGGTCCTTGGCCGAGGAGTCAATCCGCCGGAGCTGGGCAAGGCCCGAACCGTTCAGGGGGACGGCATTGCCGGCTTCGTCCAGGAATTTCACCCCCAGGGCCGCCGCCATACCGATGCCCCCGTCGTTGGTCGCACTCCCCCCGATCCCAATGATCAACTTGGTACAGCCCCGGTTCAGTGCATCGATGATTAACTCGCCGGTCCCGTAAGTCGTAGTTAAACAGGGGTTTTTTTCCGTTTCAACTAGGGGTAAGCCGGAGGCCGCCGCCATCTCAATCACCGCTGTTTTTTGGTCGGGAAGAATCCCGTAGAAGGACTCGATCTCACGAAACAAGGGGTCTTTGACACGCACTTTGACCCTTTCCCCACCAAGCGCGGTCAGGAAGGCATCAACGGTTCCTTCCCCACCATCGGCAATCGGTACTTTCACGGTTTCAAGCTCCGGAATTATAGTTTTGAATCCCGTTTCGATAAGTGAACAAACTTCGATTGAACTCATCGTCCCTTTGAAAGAATCGACTGCGATCACAACTTTTTTCACATTAATTCCCCTTCCGCAAACAATTCTGGTGTAAACAAAAGAGATACAAAAATTGTATCTCTTTTGCCTGGTTAAGTCAAATAAGCCCTGGGGTAATCCCGCAACCGGATTTACTGCATAAAATCAAACTAGATGAGGAAGAAGGCCAGGATTAAGATGACCACAAGGCTAACAATCCCCTGGACCAGAGTCACACCGGTTTGACATTTGTAAGCTGTAGCCGTATCCAAGTCGGAGAATTGGGCAACCACCCAAAAATAACTGT
>JAAYHQ010000026.1 GCA_012727425.1 Bacillota bacterium | reverse complement strand
TCAAACATATCGGTCAAGCTGAGCTCCTTTTCTCCGCTCCGCCCTTTCAACATCGGACCGCCGCTCACGACAATGGTTGGGATATTCAAGCGGGCGGCCGCCATCAACATGCCCGGAACAATCTTATCACAGTTGGGGATCAGCACCAGCCCGTCAAAACCGTGGGCCAGGGCCATGGCCTCAATACTGTCGGCGATCAGTTCCCGGGTCGGCAGGGAATAGTGCATCCCGATATGACCCATGGCAATCCCGTCACAGACCCCGATCGCCGGAAACTCAATAGGCGTCCCCCCCGCCATCGCCACGCCGGTCTTGACCGCCGCCGTAATCTGGTCCAAGTGCATATGGCCCGGTACGATCTGACTTTGGGCGTTGACAACCCCGATCAGCGGCCGGTTGAGCTCTTCCTCCGTCAAACCTAAAGCTTTAAAAAGAGAGCGGTGGGGGGCCCGCTCCAAACCTAACTTTACCGAATCACTCCGCATCGGATCTCCCCTCCCTATTTTGATCCTAGGCTCCTTGGGCAATGTACCCGCAGATCAGCTGCCCCATCTTTTCCGTACCAACCAGGGTCTGCCCCGGACTCATAATGTCACCGGTCCGGTATCCGTCGGCCAACACCCGTTCCACCGCTCTTTCGATCGCATCCGCCTCCCGCGTCAGGCCGAAGGAGTACCGGAGCATCATCGCCGCCGACAAAATGGTGGCAATCGGGTTGGCCCGGTCTTGTCCGGCCAGATCGGGGGCCGAACCGTGCACCGGTTCGTAGAGGCCGAAATTCCCCCGGCCCAGACTGGCCGAAGGCAGCATTCCGATGGAACCCGTAATCATACTGGCCTCGTCGGACAAGATATCCCCAAACATATTGGTGGTGACAATGACGTCAAACTGCTTCGGGTCGCGCACCAGTTGCATGGCGGCATTGTCCACGTACATGTGGTTCAACGCCACATCCGGGTAGTCGGCGGCCACCCGCGTCACCACCGCCCGCCACAGGCGGGAACTTTCCAGCACATTCGCCTTATCCACATTGGTCACGCGCCGCTGCCGTCCACGGGCGATTTCAAAAGCCATCCGGGCGATCCGTTCCACTTCGGCTTCACTGTAAACTTCAGTGTCAAAGGCTTCCTCACCCCGGTCCGCCGTTGCCCGGCGGCCCCTGGGACCAAAGTAGATGCCGCCGGTCAACTCCCGGACGACCAGCAGATTGATACTCTCCCCCGTAATCGCCGGTTTCAGGGGGCAAGCGTCCCGCAGTTGTTGATACATGATCGCCGGTCTGAGGTTGGCATAGAGGCCCAGCTGGCCCCGGAGGCCCAACAGCGCCATCTCCGGCCTTAGGTCGCCGGGGAGATGATCCCAGCGGTCCCCGCCGACGGCACCCAGGAGGACCGCATCACTCTTTTGGCACTCCGCCACTGTCGCTGGCGGCAGCGGTTCGCCGGTGGCATCAATAGCGCATCCGCCGGCCAACAGTTCTTTATATTCAAAACGGTGTCCATAAAGATCAGCAATCTGGTCCAAAACCCGTAACGTCTGGCCGACAATCTCGGGGCCAATCCCATCCCCGGGAATAACCGCAATTTTGTAGTTTCCGCCCACAGGCCCACCTTCCTTCCGTATCATTCTTCCCTTGTGCGTAGTGCTGATGGTGATACTTTGAGCAAATCCTGATTAGGCCTAAACCGGCACTTCCCGCCAAACCTAGCGGCCGGCCTTCACGCGGTTGATCAGTCCGTCCGCCGCCATGATCTCCTTCATAAACTCCGGGAAGGGTTCGGCCTGAAAGGTTTGGTTTTTGGTCAAATTCACGATTATCCCCCGGTCAAAGTCGACTTCCAACTCGTCCCCGGCCTCCGTCCCCGCGACCGCCTCCGGGCACTCCAAAATCGGCAGGCCGATGTTGATCGCATTCCGGTAAAAGATCCGGGCAAAAGTGGCGGCAATCACACAGGAGACGCCGGCCGCCTTGATCGCCAGGGGCGCATGCTCCCGCGAAGAGCCGCAGCCGAAATTTTTGCCCGCCACAATGATATCGCCCGCTTGCACCTTTTTACTGAACTCCGGATCCAGATCCTCCAAGCAGTGGGCCGCCAGCTCCTGCGGGTCGAAGGTATTAAGATAACGGGCGGGGATGATCACATCCGTATCGACGTTATCCTGGTATTTGAAGACTCTCCCTTTCGCTTTCATCATAGACCTCCTCAAGGAAATTCCCGTCAATGCCGGCCTATAACTTGGCCGGATCCGTGATTAGACCGGTAACCGCCGAAGCCGCGGCCACCGCCGGGCTCGCCAGGTAAACTTCGGACTCGGGATGCCCCATCCGCCCGACAAAATTCCGGTTCGTCGTTGCCACCGCCCGCTCACCCTTGGCGAGAATCCCCATGTGGCCGCCGAGGCAGGGACCGCAGGTCGGCGTGGAGACCACCGCCCCGGCCTCGACCAGGTCGGCGATGATCCCTTCCCGCAAAGCCGCTAGGTAAATCCGTTGCGTTCCCGGGAAAACCAGGACCCGGACGCCCTTTTTCACCTTCCGCCCTTTTAAGATCTGCGCTGCGGTGCGCAGGTCCGACAACCGCCCGTTGGTACAGGAACCGATCACCACCTGGTCAATGGGGATCTCCCCTACTTCGTCAATGGTCCGCGTGTTCGAGGGCAGGTGGGGGAAGGCCACCGTCGGCCTGATCGTGCTGAGGTCGATCGTATACTCTTCATCATAGACCGCATCCGGATCGGTTTCATAAACCTGGTAGGGTTTGGCCGCATGCTCTTTGACGTAGGCAATGGTTTTCTCGTCCACCGGAAAGATCCCGTTTTTCGCCCCGGCCTCCACCGCCATGTTGGCAATGGTAAAACGGTCGTCCATGGACAGGTGGGCCAGCCCGTCCCCCATAAACTCCATGGATTTATACCGGGCACCGTCCACCCCGATCCGCCCGATGATCTGGAGGATGATATCCTTCCCCGACACCCACGGCCCGGGTTTGTTTTTGAGGACAAACTTCAGCGCGGAAGGGACTTTGAACCACAGACGGCCCGTGGCCATCGCTGCCGCCATATCGGTACTGCCCACCCCGGTGGAGAAGGCCCCCAAGGCCCCGTAGGTGCAGGTGTGGGAGTCGGCACCGATAATCAAGTCGCCCGGAACGGCCAGGCCTTGTTCGGGAATCAGGCAATGCTCGATCCCCATTGCGCCCACTTCAAAATAGTGCTCAATCTCCATCTCCCGGGCAAACTCCCGGACCATGCGGCACTGCTCCGCCGCTTTAATATCTTTGTTCGGTGTGAAGTGATCGGGGACAATGGCGATCTTTCTCCGGTCAAAGACCTGCGTCAAACCGGTCTTCCGGAACTCGTGGATCGCCACCGGCGTCGTCACGTCGTTCCCCAAGACCAGATCCAAATCGGCCTCAATCAACTGTCCCGGCCGGACCTGCGCCATCCCCGCATGGGCGGCCAAGATCTTTTGTGACATGGTCATTCCCATTTTACTTTCCTCCATCATAAAAAGACTTTCATCTTTTTTTCCAGTTCTTTCAGGAGCTTATATTCGATGGAATCAACCAGAGCAATCCAGCTGGCTTCAATGATGTCGGTGGAGACCCCGACAGTGGTCCAGACCGATTCCCCGTCGGTCGATTCGATCAGCACCCGGACCTTGGCGGCGGTTGCCCGGTTGGAGTCGATAACCCGGACTTTAAAGTCGGTCAGGTGGACCCGGGACAGTTCCGGGTAGAAGACTTCCAGCACCTTGCGGAGGGCCCGGTCCAGGGCGTGCACCGGTCCGTCCCCTTCGGCGGCCGTAATCTCCGACTTACCGTCCACGGTCACCTTGATCAACGCCGAGGCCGAGGGGCCGAACAACTTGGGCTGCTCCGTCATGAGCTTAAACTTTTCCAGTTCGAAAAAGGGTTTATACTTGCCCAACTGTTTACGGACGATGAGTTCGAACGAGCTTTCCGCCCCTTCAAACTGGTAACCCTCGTGTTCCAACTCTTTGATGCGTTGGATGAGCTGCTCGGTCTCCGGCGAATCTTTGTCAATCTGCGGAACGATCTCTTTAATTTTCTCCACAATCGTTTTGCGGCCCGCCACCTCGGACATGAGAAACCGTCTTTTATTCCCAACCAGGCTGGGGTCGATATGCTCAAAGGAGCTGGTGTCCTTGCTCACCCCATCAATGTGCATCCCGCCTTTATGGGCAAAGGCTGAATTCCCCACGTATGGTTCGCGCTTGTTCAGACTGATATTGGCGATCTCCGCGATCTTCCGGGCCGTATAGGTCAGGTTCTTCATCTGATCCGCCGGAATACAATGGTAATCCTTCTTCAACTGCAGGTTGGGGATGATCGTACTGAGGTTGGCGTTGCCACACCTTTCCCCAAAACCGATGTAGGTCCCTTGCACATGGGTGGCCCCGGCCTCCACGGCCATCAGCGAATTGGCCACCGCCAACCCACAGTCATTGTGGGCGTGGATCCCGATCTTGGTCTTGAATTTTTCCGTGACAAGCTTGACGACCTCGAAAACTTCCAACGGGAAACAACCGCCGTTGGTATCACAGAGGACCAGACAGTCGGCACCCCCGTCGTAAGCCGCCTGCAAGGTCTGGAGGGCGTATTCCGGGTTGTTTTTGTAACCGTCGAAAAAATGCTCCGCGTCGTAGATTACTTCTTTCCCCCGCTTTTTGAAGAACGCGACCGTCTCACTGATCATCCGCAGGTTCTCTTCCAACGAGGTCCGGATGATCTTCGTCACATGAAAATCCCAGCTTTTCCCAAAAATCGAGACCACGGGTGTATCCGCGCTCAACAGTGCCAGCACGTTCTTATCCTGGTCCACCGCGATATCGCGCCGCCGGGTGCTGCCAAAGGCCACCAGCTTCGCGTATTGCAGTGCTGTTTCCCGCATCCGCCCGAAAAACTCCATATCTTTTGGGTTGGAGCCGGGGTTGCCGGCTTCAATGTAGGACACCCCCAGATTATCCAGGGCCGCCACGATCTTCATTTTATCCTCGACGGAAAAGGAGATCCCTTCCGCCTGCGCTCCATCCCGAAGGGTGGAATCAAAGATGTCAATCCTGGTTTGCAAACCAATCACCCCTCTTTCTAGGCCTGCGCTTCCAGCTTTTCTTCGTAGATCATCTTGTTGATGGCATTGATGTACGAGAGGACACTGGCCTCAAAGATATCGGTACTGACCCCTTTCCCTGTAAAGATCCGCCCGTTGCGCCGGATCCGCACATAAGCTTCACCCTGGGCATCCTGTCCTTCTGTGACCGAACGGACCTTGTAGTCTTCGAGGACGAAGGAGTGACCGACAATCTTTTCGATCGCTTTAAAAGCGGCATAGACCGGTCCGTCACCCGTGGAAACCTCCTCCAGCACCTGCGGATCGCCGTTGGCCTTGCTCAACCGGACCAGGGCCGTCGCCGTAAAGGTGTTCCCGGTGTTGATCACAAACTGTTCCAGTTTGTACACGGCGGGAATCTCCACTTTTTTCTGGGAGACCAGAACCTCCAGGTCGGCATCGTGGACCTCCTTTTTCTTGTCGGCCAGCACCTTGAACTTGGCAAAGGCCGCATCCAGCTCTTCCTTGGTCAAGGTGTAGCCGAGCGCCCGCAGGCGTTCTTCAAAGGCATGCCGCCCGGAATGTTTCCCCAAAACCATCTTGTTGGTGTGCAGCCCTATTGACTCCGGCGTCATAATCTCATAGGTGCTGCGGTTGGCCAGCACGCCATGCTGGTGGATCCCGGCCTCATGGGCGAAAGCGTTGGCCCCGACAATCGCCTTGTTGGGCTGGACCGATACGCCCGTAATATTACTGAGCAGTTTGGAAGAGCGGTAGATCTGCCGCGTATCAACTCCGAGGTCCACCCCGAAAAGGTCGTGGCGGGTCTTCAGCGCCATCACGATCTCTTCCAGAGCGGCGTTGCCCGCCCGCTCCCCGATACCGTTGATGGTGCACTCCACCTGATTAACCCCGGCCCGGACCGCCGCCAGGGAGTTGGCGACGGCCATCCCCAGGTCGTTATGGCAATGGACTGAAAGGATGACCCGGTCAATATTGGACACCTTCTCGCGGAGATACTGGATTAAGCGGGTGAACTCCTCGGGGGTGGTATAACCGACCGTATCCGGGACATTGATCCGGTTCGCCCCCGCGGCAATGGCCGTCTCAAAGACCCGGCAGAGAAAATCCGGGTCGCTGCGGGTCGCATCCTCGGCCGAAAACTCCACGTTCGGACTGAAGCGCCGGGCGTAGGCCACCATCGCTTTCGTCCGTTCCAAGACCTCTTCCGGCGTCATCTTCAGCTTATACTGCATATGAATTTCGGAGGTGGCAATGAAGGTATGGATCAGCGGATCCGCCGCCTGTTGCAACGCTTCGGCCGCCCGTTCAATATCCTTCTCATGCGCCCGGGCCAGACTGGCCACGGTACAGTCCTTAATCGTCTCGGCAATTGCTTTCACCGCCTGGAAATCACCGGGTGAAGCAATGGCAAAGCCAGCTTCGATGACATCAACCTTAAGACGCTCCAGTTGCTTTGCCATTTCAACCTTTTCCTGAATATTCATGCTGCAACCGGGGGACTGTTCCCCGTCTCTTAACGTTGTGTCAAAAATATACACTCGTCTGGCCATGGTACTCCTTTCCGCTTAAAAAAGCTCCTCCCTGTCTTTTTTGCGGCGCCGTAATCCGCTGGTACTTACTTGTTCCAGCTCATCATCTTGCGCAGTTCCCGGCCGACCTGCTCGATCTGGCTTTCCTGTTCCAGCCGGCGCCTGGCGTTAAAGTAAGGCCGGTTAACCTGGTTTTCCAACAGCCACTTCCGGGCAAAGGTCCCGTCCTGGATCTCCTGGAGGATCTTTTTCATCTCCTGCCGGGTCTCCTCGGTAATGATCCGTTTCCCGGTAGTGTAGTCCCCGTACTCGGCTGTATCCGAAATAGAATAGCGCATTAAACTCAGCCCGCCCTGGTAGATCATGTCGACAATCAGCTTCATCTCATGGAGACATTCAAAATAGGCGCTTTCCGGTTGGTAACCGGCTTCCACCAGCGTTTCAAAGCCGGCCTTGATCAGTTCACAGAGGCCGCCGCAGAGCACCGCCTGCTCGCCAAAGAGGTCGGTCTCGGTCTCCTCCTTAAAAGTGGTCTCCAGGATCCCGGCCCGGGCTCCACCGATTCCGGCCGCATAGGCCAGGGCAAGATCCAGAGCGTTACCGGTGGCATCCTGATGGACCGCGACCAAACAGGGCACCCCGCGGCCTTCCTGGTACTGGCTTCTGACCGTATGGCCGGGGCCCTTTGGCGCCACCATGAAGACATTCACGTCCGCCGGGGGCACGATCTGACCATAGTGGATGTTGAACCCGTGGGCGAAGGCCAAGCTTTTCCCGGCGGTCAGGTGGGGGGCAATGCTCTCCGCGTAGATGCGGGGTTGCTTCTCATCATTGACCAGAATCATTATGATGTCCGCTTGTTTCGCCGCTTCGGCCGTGGTCGCCACCTTCAGCCCGGCTTCTTCCGCCGCTTTCCAGGACTTGCTGCCCTCGTAGAGGCCGACCACTACATTGACCCCCGACTCATGCAGATTCAAAGCGTGGGCGTGGCCTTGGCTCCCGTAACCAATCACCGCCACCGTTTTTCCCTTTAAAAGCTCCAGATTACAATCCTGCTCATAATACAGTTTTGCCATTTTTACTCCTCCTTGCTATTTTCTTGATTTTTTAGCGCTTTTGATCCGCGCTCAATTGCCGTCAGTCCGGTCCGGACAATCTCCACAATCCCATAGGGTTCCATTAACTCAATAAAAGCCTTGATCTTGGCCTCATCACCAGTCATCGCCACCGTGAGGGAGTCGGTGGCCACATCAACGGTGTTGGCGCGAAAGATCTCGACCACCTCCATCACCGAGGCCCGCGTCGTGAGATCCGTCTTCACTTTGATCAGGGCCAGTTCCCGGAAGACTGACCGCTCCGGGTCCAATTCCACCACTGTAATGACGTTGACCAGCTTTTTAACCTGCTTTTTGATCTGGTCAAGGATTTGGTCATCACACCGCACGACAATGGTCATCCGGGAAATCCTTGGATCTTCCGTCTCCCCCACCGACAGGCTGTCAATGTTGTAGCCCCGCCGGCTGAAAAGTCCGGCCACCCGGCTCAGGACCCCGGATTGGTTCTCAACAAGCACTGACAGAACATGCCTGTTCATCGCTGTCCCTCCCATATTTCTCGCGCAAAACCGCGTTTTTTCCAACACTACTTCCTTTGGTAACAACTTTTCTGTCCCCCGCGGGTGGCAGCGTCACCGGCCCGGTTACCGGGCTGCCCGTAAGGCAAACCCCTGTAATCTGGTTGGGTTGTTTGTTTCTTCCAATCTTTCTATGTTTTAACATTTTGGGGTTAGAGTTACATCCGGGGTTCCATCTTTTCCATACTTATTAAACCTATTAAATTTAGTAAAACACACCGCCGGTCACCCGTGAGTCTGCCTCCAGCATCCGGAGCGCAAGCCCTTGGCGAAACCCCCGCCTCACAGAATAGGTTACCGGTAGTAAAAAACCCCCGCCCTGCGTATCAGAAGAACGCCAGGGACGAGGGTTATACACCACGTGTTACCACCCTGATTCGTCTTTACCTTACGATAAAGACCTCATGAGGTTCAAACAAACCTTCGCCGATAACGGGGCTTCCCGTACCTTCCTACTGCCGGGTTCAGAAGATCTGCTCCGGAGAGAGACGTCCTCCGCAATTCTGCTGATTTCCACCGCCCATCAGCTCTCTGTAAGAATTGACCTGGAAGACGAGGCTCCTTCATCGCATTTATCCGTTTTATAGCCGGTTTATAGCTGGTCTTAACATCAGGTTTTTTTTGTTATTTCTCCAAATTATATCAGCTGGCCAAACCGGTGTCAAGAAGATTAAACTGGCGCAATGTGAAATCTATGTGAACCATGGTGGAAAAGGAAATTCCCCCGCCCTTGCCCGGTTTAGGCGCGCGTTCCACTTCCCGCCAAGTCATGTTTCCTTGACAAGTTACGGCTTTTATAATAGAATTGCCTTAAGTAAGTGGGGTAGTTTGGTAGAATGGTAGGAAATGGAAGAGAGCCGGAAATAACCATAACCCGTGGTCTGATCGGGTTATCTTTATTTCACTGGCAAAGACGCTCCTACCGGAGCGTTTTTCTCTTTTATTCCCGGAAAGCAAGCAAATGAGGAGAGTGGACAAGATGCGGAAGAAAGGACTGTTGTGGGGAGCGGTTCTCCTTGTCGTCGTCGCCGGCCTTCTTTTTCTGCTCCGGAAACCGGTCACGGCGACCCTGAAGATCGGAATTATTCAGATTGTGGAACACCCGGCCCTTGACGCCGCCCGGCAGGGTTTTATCGATCTCCTCGCCGAGCACGGGTATGTTGAAGGGGAAAATATCTCCTATCAGATCCAGATCGCCCAGGGTGACATGGCCACCGCCAATACCATTGCCCAAAAATTCAAGAATGAAAAACTGGATCTGATTTTGGCGATTGCCACCCCCACCGCCCAGGCCGTCGCGAACCTGATCAAAGACAAGCCGATCCTGATCACGGCCGTAACCGACCCAGTCGCCGCCGGACTGGTTGAAAGCGCCGAACGGCCGGGGACCAATGTTACCGGAACCAACGATTTACAGCCGATGGAAGGCCAGTTTGAACTGGCTCTTCAGTTAGTCCCCGGTGCCAAACGGGTTGGGATCATCTACAACGCTGGCGAAGCCAATTCGGTGACCCAAGTCCAAATGGCAAGGGCCATCGCCCATGAGCTTGGCTTAGAAGTGGTGGAAGCCACCGTTGACACCAGCGCCGGTGTTCTCCAAGCCGCCCAGTCCTTCATTGGCCGGGTCGACTTTATTTATGTCCCAACGGATAACACGGTGGTTTCCGCCTTTTCTTCTGTGGTGAAAGTCGCGGAAGAGCATGGGATTCCGGTCTTCCCCGGTGAGGAAAACCTGGTCCCCCAGGGCGCACTGGCCACGGTTGGTGTGAATTACTACCGCCTTGGCCGGCAAACCGCCGAGATGGCGCTGCGCATTCTGAAAGAGGGAGCCAAACCGGAGACGATGCCCATTGAAAGCCAGAAAGAGACCGAACTGGTGATCAACGAAGACGTGGCGCAGGCTTTGGGGATTAGCATCCCCGCGGCTATAAGGGAAAAGGCCACCCTTGTTCGGTATAAAAAATAGGAAAATAGAAACACAAGCCGTTTTTTCCGACACCGTACCAAGCCCAACCCCAAATTATTTAAATCGGAAACGGAGTGACTGCGCATGTGGCTAAATATTCTCCAGGGCACAGTAGAACAGGGCCTCGTCTTTAGCTTGTTGGCCTTGGGTGTTTATCTCCCTTTTCGGATTTTAGATTTCGCCGATTTGACGGTGGAAGGCAGTTTCCCGCTGGGGGCGGCGGTGAGCGCCGTTTTAATCATCAACGGTACCAACCCTTTCCTCGCCACCTTCCTCGCGCTGCTCGCCGGGGTCGTGGCGGGAATGATCACGGGCCTGATCAATACCAAACTGAAAATATCCGGCCTCCTCGCCGGAATTTTAACCATGACCTCTCTCTATTCGAT